>NZ_JBFHGD010000001.1:0-46687 GCF_041583255.1 Trichloromonas sp.
CTCAGCTATAAAAAAAGCCCCCGGCAGATACACTGCCGGGGGCTTTTTTTTTGAAACAATTGAAGAATTCATCCTTGTTTTGCGATAAATTCCTCGGCCCGGGCCACGTCGTCTTTCGCCCCGATAAAGACTGGCGCCCTATCGTCAATACTCTTCGGCTTCAGGTCAAGGATACGTTCCCTGCCGGTTGAAGCCGCACCGCCGGCCTGCTCGATCAAAAAAGCCATCGGGTTGAGCTCAAACAACAAGCGCAGCTTGCCGTTCGGAGCATTTTTCAGATGCGGGTACATGAAAATTCCCTTGCCCTTCATCAGCACCTGGTTGATATCCGGCACAAACCCACCGCTGTAACGCAGCTTGGAACCGCGAGCTTCGAGGTCCTGAACGAAACTTTCAGTACCAGCACTATAGAGATTGCGCTGGCCGCCGGGTGAGTAGATCCCTCCGGCGTTCGCCATGGTAACGTTCTCACGTATCAGGGTGTATTCACTCAGGGCATTCATGGCAAATTCATGCACACCATTGCCCGTGGAATAGACGAGGGTGCTGCGCGGACCATAGAGGATATACATGGCAGCCACCTGGTTGCGGCCAGGCTGAAACACATCGCCCCCCTCATAAATCGACACAATCGTTCCGACTGCCAGATTGACGTCGACCAGCGACGACCCGTCGAGGGGATCAAACGCCACCGAATACTTTCCTGCACTCTCGGTGGAAACGGTAATAATATCGGGACGCTCCTCCGAAACGATATTGGCTACCACGCCGGAGTGAGAAAGTCTTTTCTGCAGAATCCTGTCCGACAGAACGTCTAGAGCCAGTTGTTCTTCTCCATACAGGTTGGAGGTACCGGCCACGCCCAGGTCCCCGGTCCGGATCGAATGAACGATATACTTGGACGCGTCGGCGATTTCACAGATCAGACGGGTCAGATCGCGATTTTCGTCGGTCTCCCGCAAGTGCCGGCGTAAGTCTACCTGGAACTTGGTCTTGCCCGGTTCAGACATCAGCTACTCCTTGTTGTTAGTATAGTCCGCATAGAAATCGTTTAAACTCCGGCATATTAAATCAAAACAACGAACCCGGCAAGGACAAAGTCCTCCAAGTCGGGCTAACTTGACTTCCCCCCCTGCAATGATAGGCTTCTAAGAAGAAGCTCTCAGAGAAGGAGGATCAAATGCAAGAGGAGCAAAAACATCACGAAGAAAAAACCGAGAATCTGTGGGATACCACCCTGAAAACTTTCCATAACGTCACTAACCAGGCGAGCCGCTATACCCGGCAGGCCCAGAAAAAAATGGACCTGGCCTCCCTGCACAAAAAAATATCGAACGCTCACAGCGATCTGGGTAAATTGATTGACGAGTGCCGGAATTCAGGGATTGCCGACATCTTTGAAAACGTTGGAGTCAAGGCGGTGCTGCAAAACCTTGACAGCCTGAATCAGAGTGCAGCCAAATTGAACGAGGAAATTGAACTTCTCAAAAAAGAACCGCCGACAGATGCTTCCGACAAGTCGGAGCCAACCAGGCAATAATCGGCAGCGAGTTAACAACCCAAAAAAGGCCCCGTGATTCGGGGCCTTTTTTGATTGGCATCTTATCTCATATGTTTTCTCGGCCGGGGTACGCTGTGCAGGCGCTCATCCTTGTATTCCCGGTCCCACTTACGCATTGATTCGCGTATTCCGGTTTCAGCCTCGGCAAGTTCGGCTGCATGCCGGTCCATGATCTTAAGATCTTCATCCAATCGTTCAAGGTTTCTGTCGAAATCGGGTTGAGTGGTAAACATTTTTTCATCTCTGTTCACCTCGGTCATGATACCTCCTTCCACCAGGGGGCCCGCCTGCCCATTCGACCCTTTGTCGAAGGGGTTTTAGCGAGCTGATGCAACCTTTCTAGACTCGCATTATAGCATAGCTCCTGAAGACTGTCCGTCATGGAATGATTTGCAGCAGGCCATGAAGGTCAACCGCCTGCGCATGCCACTCGGCTTGCAGCACTTGGTAATCGACCTGGAACTGGCCGTAAACACCCTTTACCGCCAGGTCAATGTCACCGGTCCGGGCCGCCTCGACAACCAGGTCATTAAGGGTATGCCTGCCGTAACGATCGATCAGGTAGGCGACCATCAAATAACTCTGATAATAGGCGCTTCGAATGAGGTCTTCGTCCAGCCCTTCGAAAGTCTGTTCCAGGCGGGACCATTCAATAAATGGCTGCGGCATCTCCGCCACAGGGGGAGTAAAGAAACGCCGGCCGGCAACTTCGGCCAATCCTTCGTTCAACCACAGGGGAATCCGTCCACGGGCCATGAAATGGACCAGGACATGACTGTATTCGTGGTACAGCAGGGCCTTGAGATGGGGCGGCAGATGCGTGATGCCGCCAACCGGAATCCTGATTTTACCGTCATAAACACCCCCTGACCATGCCGGAGCGCTAGTCAACCTGTCGTAGACCTCCCGGGAATAAACCAGTACGGGAACCTGCACCGACGGATAGTAACCGAAGGCGGAGCCGAGTTCATTGTAGGCATCCTCGAGAACATCGAGGATCTCGTCGCCGAGGTTTTCATTGAGATCACCGTCGCAGGCAACGGAAAAATTCCCTCCCTGCGTACTGGCCATGCGCTCTTCAACGGGCAGCTCGCGGTTCACCCGCTGCAAAAGGTCTGCAATCCGGGCATCCTCGGGCCGGCGGGCGGATGCCTCCTCAAGCACCTGCCGGGCACGGTAAAGCTCCCCGGTGGAATAGTACAACTCACCGAGCAAAAAGAGAATATGCGGATCATTGTCGGACAGGGCCAGCGCTTCATTGAATTCGGCTTCCGCCCCCCCGGCATCACCTGCTTTCATCTGGGCCACCCCACTGTAAACCCAGAAACGAGGGTCTTCGGCGGCGTGTTCCTTACCCTGGCGGAAAAACTCGACAGCCCGCTCGTAGTTTCGGGTCCCCAGCATTTCGAGGCCCAGCTGCAGGTAGCATTCTGCGAGATTGCGGCGGATGACCGGTTCATAGGGAAGCGCGCGGGTGGCTTCGATCAGCTTGGGCAGGGCTTTTTGCGGAACCCCGTCGGCCAGATGCTGCACCGCCTCGGCATTGAGGTCTGCCGGTGAAACGGAGAACGCCAAGGGGGCCGGCAACAGGATAACCGCGGCCAGAAGAAAAAAAAGGACCGGGAAAAAGGAGACACCCCGCAGGATCATAATTCGTCCGAAAGAAGAATAAGACATAGAGTGACGCTAGCACAGCCCGGGCAACCAAAACAAGCCCCCATGAAAAAAGCCGTCCGGCATTTTGCCCGGACGGCTTTTGAATTATAAGGCTTAAACCGGTCAATCACCGTCCAGCAGACGACCAATCCCGCCCAGAACCGACCCTTCGCCACGACTGCTTCCGCCAGCGGACGGGGCATGGGCCAGGATGCGATCGGCCAGGCGGGAAAAGGGAAGGCTCTGCATCCAGATCCGGCCATGACCGCTCAAGGTGGCCAGGAACAGCCCTTCGCCGCCGAAAAACATGCTCTTGAGATTGCCGGCCCGCTCGATGCTGTAGTTGACAGTCGGTTCAAACGCGACCAGGCAGCCGGTATCGACCCGCAGGGTTTCTCCCTTGAGCTCGCGTTCGACGATAGTTCCGCTGGCATGGATGAAAATCATGCCGTCCCCCTGCAGGCGCTGAAGGATGAATCCTTCGCCGCCGAAAAAACCGACCCCGAGCTTGCGTTGAAAAGCGATCCCCACCTTGGTCCCGAGGGCGGCACACAAAAACGCATCCTTCTGGCAGAGGATCTCCCCTTTCATCCGCCCCAGGTGCATGGGAATGATCTTGCCCGGATAGGGGGCGGCAAAGGCGACATGGCGCTTGCCACCGCCGTTGCTGTTGCTGAAATGGGTCATGAACAGGGATTCCCCGGTGATGGCCCGCTTGCCGGCACTGAGCAGCTTGCCCATCAGGCCCTGGTCGCCGGCCGAGCCGTCGCCCATGCGGGTTTCGAAAACGATGCCGTCTTCCATGTAATTCATGGCGCCGGCTTCGGCGATCACCGTTTCGCCCGGATCAAGCTCGACCTTGACCATCTGCATGTCATCGCCGACAATTTCATAATCCACTTCGTGACAGGTCATCATCGCTCCTTGGTGGTTAGTCTCCCGTGCGGCTAATTCATTCCTTCAAATTTCGGTAACTTGTGCGACAAACTAGCCGCACGGAACACTAACGGGGCCAGCGCCCCTGCTTCAGAACGTCCTGCATCGGCTCATGAATAAGTCCGTTACTGGCCAGGCATTCCCGGCCATAGATATCGAAGGGCTGACCGTCAAAGTCACTGATGCTGCCGCCGGCCTCTTCGACCAGCAGCTTGCCGGCAGCCACATCCCAGGGTTTGAGTTTCATCTCCCAGTAGCCGTCGAATCGGCCCGCGGCCGTGTAGGCCAGATCGAGGCTGGCGGCACCGGCCCGGCGGCAGGCCTGGGCCGCCTGCTGAAAATTGACGAAATGGTCGTAGTTGTTCACCGGGCTTTCCTTGCGGTCATAGGGGAACCCGGTCGCCAATAGAGAATCGGACAATTTTCCAGTTGTTGAAACGAAGACCTGGATGTCGTTAAGAAAGGCGCCCCGCCCCTTTTCGGCGACGAACATCTCACCGTGGAAAGGATTGTAGATTACCCCGAGGCAGACCTCGCCTTCAACTTCGAGAGCGATCGATACGGCAAACCAGGGAAAGCCGTGGGCGTAATTGGTGGTTCCGTCGAGGGGATCCACGATCCAGCGGTAGTTCGAACCTCTGCAACCGTAATCGGCCTCTTCGGCGAGGATGTCGTGACGCGGGAAGGTCCCCCGCAGCACGCTGACGATGGCCGCTTCCGCCTCCCTGTCGGCATCGGTCACCAGGTCGACCGCTCCCTTGCGGGCAATAGAGAGAACCCGGCCGAACTTCTGCATCAACACCTGGCCGCCCTTGAGTGCCGCCTGAACAGCTATTTCTTTCATAAAAGCACCCGCAGCCCAGAGATCGTGATCATTCATCCCCCTCCAGTTCATCACACCACAACCGGGTTGCGCTGACGACGGCGAGCGGAATACAGACGAATTGCAGAAAGGGAATTGCCAGCAGGGCCAGCACCCCCATGCCGAAGCCGAGCATGGTCGTCTTACGGGAAAAGATGTACCGGCGCTGCTCGCCGAAATTCATGCGTTTGCGCGAAAAGACAAACCCCATGTATTCCACCACCAGGAAAAACAGGGTCAGCATAACCGCCAGTACCGAATAGGCGATGCTGCCGACTCCCGGAATCAGGTTGAGCAGCAGCAGGAAAAGCATCAAAAACACAAAAACGGAAATTTTCTTCACTTCGACAAAGAGCGTTCGCAGGGCGTCCTGCCAAAAACCCTTGAGCGAAAAGGGGGTATCATCCCCGGCCCCGGTGAGCAGCCGTTCGGTTTTTTCGGAAAGCAGATCGTTGAAGGGGGATGAAATCAGGTTGCCGACCACGGTGAAGGAAAAAAAGACCATTACCGCAGTCACCGCAACGGCCAGGATCCAGAGGAAATAATAGATCACGGCCCAGTACCAGGCCTCCCCCTGCGGGATCAGGTGAACGACACTGTCATTGAAGAAATCGAGGCCGAGATAAATCGAACCGGAGAAGACGAACAGGTTGATCAGGAACGGGATGAGGACAAATCTCAACAGCCCGGGGTGCTGCATGAGGAAACGGGCACTGCTGAAGAGAGAGAAAAAACCCCGTGAGAAGTTACTGACGGGTTTGACCGTTTGCGAAAAATTCATGCTGCCAGACTCCTGATAGAATAAATGACCCTGATGGGCGCGATTATCCTAGCATAAGGCTGAAACAATTCCAATGTACTAAGTCTTCAGAGGCTGCGGACAAAGAGCGTCCCACAGCCCCCGAACTGCTGGGTCCGCCAGGGGTTCGGCCGCCGGGCATGAACGCCCTGGCCAGCAAGCCATGCGTGCAGTTCGTCGATTTTTTCAGCGGGGGGGCTGACATAGACTGAATCCGCCACCGGGTTGCAGGTCAACAGATGCAGGGTGAGCTCCGGGAAGCGATGGAACAGGGGGATCAGGGGGAGTAACTCGGCTCGCTCATCGTTGACCCCCTGCAGCAGCAGGTAGTTGATCCCCACCTTTCGCCGGCGGCGCCGGGACAGGGTCGCCAAGGCCTGTTCCAGAACCTCAAGCAGACCGTCCAAGGGCGGAGCATGGGGTATCAGCTCCCGGTGGGTGGCCGAGGTGCCGGCATGCAGGGACAGCATCAGGCCATTGTGAGGCCATTGCAGGGCCTCCCTGAAACGGGCAAGGGGGCCGCCGGTCGTTGTCAGTGAAACAGGAAGCTTAACATCCCGGCAGCGCCCCATGAAGGCCAGCATGGGTGGGAAATTATGCAGCGGTTCACCGATACCCGAAATGGTGACCCGCAACGGCTGATACCCGGAAGACCAGGCATACTCAACCTGCTGCCACATTTCGGCAGCACTCAGGTTGCGCAGCAGACCGCGAGATCCGGAGGCGCAAAAGGGGCAACCGACGGCACAGCCGGCCTGGCTGGAGATGCAGAGGGTGCCACTGCCGTAATAGACCGCCTCGACGGAAAGTCCGTCAGCAAGCGGCACGAGAAATCTGGTATTTTCCGTCGCCTGGCTCATGCAACCCCTGTAAATAAAAAATGCCGCCACCCATTATAAACAGGTGGCGGCAATGTGTCGACAGGAGGCAAAAACTATCGACATTCAGGACGTTGTTTAGAAAGCGAAGGTTACGGTCACGCCGCCTACGGTTTCGCTGTCGATTGCCCACTTGGCTTCGGTGCTGATCGGCGCGGAGTACATGAAGGAGGGGCTGACGGTGAAGTTGTCGTTGATGGCATAATCAACTCCGACGCTCAGTTCGTAGTTATGCCAGTCGCTGTAATCCTGCCAGTCGTCGTTGGAGTCGTAATACCCGACAGCGTAGTCACTTTCCTGGTTGTAGCTGATCAGACCGCCCAGGCTGAGGGAAAGGCCCTCGGCAAGGTCAAAGCTGTGGCCAACCGCTGCCGTGAAGAACAGGCCGTCCTCGGTGCACTCATCCCAGTCGTAGTACGCGGTCAGAGTCGGCTCGAGAATGGTGTTGAGAGTAACACCAACATAAGCTTCATTGGTGTCGGCAAGACCATCGAGGTGGTAGTAGATGTTACCAACGCTCATCGAAACCTTCTCGCCAAGAGCAAAGGAGTAGTCAAGCACGATATCGGTTTCAGTCGCTTCGCCCGACTTGAACCCATCAGATTTGTCATCATCGGCCTGGATGTTGGTCCAGTAGCTCAGAGTGAAGCCCTTGTGGCTCAGATCCACTCCACCCTGCACAACACCGACGCTGCCGCTCAGGTCGAAGCCTCTCCAGAGGTACTTGTCAAAGAACCCGACATAAGCGTCGCCTTCGACTTCAATTGCAGCTATGGCTGCGGGGGCGGAAACCACGGAGACCATAGCCGCCGTCAGCAGAACAATCAGCAACTTCTTCATCTCATCTTCTCCTTTGTATTTTAGCTGAGGGAAAATCCAGATGACCCCCCTTGGAACCATCCGGGTTAGAATCTTGAATTAAAAGAATCTTACAGCAATCGTTTGGCAATCTGCAATCCCCCCCTGCCGCCATTCGGAAGCAGGGAGGGAAAACAATGGTCAGGAAATGTTGCGCCCCTGGAAGTAGGGATAGGCTTCCATCCCGATTTCGGTCACATCACAGCCTTTGTATTCTTCTTCTTCGGAAACCCGCAGGCCGATGGTGAACTTGACGATCAGCCAGACAATGGTGCTGGTGACTACCACGAAAGCACCGATGGCAGCGACGCCGATCAACTGGGTCATGAAGCTGGTCTCGTCATTGGTAACGGGAACGACCAAGGTGCCCCAGATACCGCATACCAGGTGGACGGAAAGGGCGCCAACCACGTCGTCGATCTTAAGTTTATCGAAAAACGGTACTGCAAGAACCACCAATACGCCGCCGACGGCACCGATCAGGATGGCCGCGCCCGGTGAAGGAGCAGCGGGACCTGCGGTAATGCTGACCAGACCGGCGAGGGCGCCGTTCAAGGCCATGGTCACATCAACCTTTTTGTAGAGAACTTGGACCATGATCATCGCGGCAATCATGCCGCCGCAGGGAGCGAGCATGGTGTTGATGTAAACATTGGATTGCTCGATGGCCGCTCCAGCACTGCCGAGAGACAGTGCGCTGGCACCGTTAAAACCAAGCCAACCAATCCAGAGGATAAAGGTCCCGAGGGTCGCCAGGGGGATGTTAGAACCGGGAATCGGATTGATCTTGCCGCCTTTGCCGTATTTGCCTTTACGGGCACCGAGAATGATGGCACCGGTAAGTGCTGCCCAGCCGCCAACCGAATGGACCAACGTCGAACCAGCGTAGTCGGAAAAACCCATCTCGCTCAGCCAACCACCGCCCCAGACCCAGGAGCCCTGAATGGGATAAATGATACCGGTAAGGAACACACAGAAGGCCAGGAAGGACCAAAGCTTGATGCGTTCAGCCACACAACCGGAAACGACCGAACAGGCGGCGCCGCAGAAGACCATCTGAAAAAACCAGTCCGAGCCGGCCGCATAACCAGCCGAATAATCACCGGCCAGGGCCGCTGCGTCATCGGCACCCCAGATACCGAAGCTGCCGATAAACCCGCCATCCACTCCGGCATACATCAGGTTGTAACCCATCAGGTAAAAGAGGATTCCGGCGATGCCAAACAGGGAGATGTTTTTCAGACAAATGGTGGCCACGTTCTTCGAGCGGACCAGACCGGATTCCAGCATGGCAAATCCGGCGGCCATCCAGAAAACCAACATCCCTCCAACGAGAAAGGAAAAGGTGTTGAGAATATATGCAAATTCGGACAACGGTGCATCGTCGGCCAGGGCCAGTGAGGGAAGAGCGAGCAGCCCGACCGCAATGAGGGAAACAATCCTTTTCATGTTCATACCTCCTGAAAGTCTTTGGGTAGGTTTAAAGGGAATCGGGACCGGATTCACCGGTGCGGATACGAACCGACTGATCCACCGGGCTGACAAATATCTTGCCGTCCCCGATGCGGCCGGTACAAGCTTCCTTCTGGACCGCGGTAACGATATCCGCAACCTGCTCGTCCGAGACAACCAGTTCGATCTTCACCTTGGGAATGAAATCGATCTGGTACTCAGCGCCGCGATAAAGCTCGGTGTGCCCTTTCTGGCGACCGAACCCCCGAACCTCGCTGACCGTCATACCGGCAATCCCCATGTCCGTGAGAACGCTCTTGACGTCGTCAAGCTTGAACGGCTTGATGATGCATTCGATTTTTTTCATGCGTACTGACTCCTTTCCAGAGATAAAAAAACAATAAGGCGCCCGTCCTTCCGCAAGGGAAGAAGGGGCGCCTTTGCCCAACTCTAGAACTCGCCGGAAACGCCGTTGTTTCGAAGCAGTTCTTAATATGCTTAGGAATCGGGTTAATCCTGGCACCCGAAACCGTTTGGCTCTTGTCTAATGAATTAGCACGGGGCGTGCCAAAAACATATTTCCTGTATTTTCGGTGACTTACACAGGCACACCACCTGCCAGTGCACAAAAAAAAATCACATGAATGGCTTGCTGTCCATTAAGTCATCATGTCTGCCAGGGGCAGCACGATCCGAAATACCGTGCCCTGCCCTTCGGCGGACTCAACCGAGATCCGGCCTTCGTGTTCACTGATGATATTGCGACAGATATAGAGCCCCAGACCGGTCCCCTCCCCTTCTTTCTTGGTTGAAAAAAAAGGTTCGAAAATCTGCTCCCGGATGGCTGCGGGGATTCCGCTGCCGGTATCGGCCACCAGGGCTTCAACTTCGGCACCGTTGATCGTCTGGGTCCTGACAGTCAGGGTTCCCCCCTTGGGCATGACGTGGGACGCATTCATGACCAGGTTGATGAACACCTGCTTGATCTTGTTCGCATCGGCCCAGACCAGGGGCAGAGCCCCATAATCCTCCACCAGCTGGACCGAATGCCGGGAAAGCTCGTAACGCACCAGGCGCAACACGTCGCGAAGCACTTCGTTCAGGTCGATCGCCCGCTTCTTGGTTTCCTGGGCGCGGGAAAAGGTCAGCAGGCTGCCGGTCAGGGCCTTGAGACGATCGACTTCACCGTCAATCCGTTCGACGATTTCCTTCTGAAAGGCCGGGATGTCCTCTTCGCGTAAAAGGAGTTGGGCCGCATAGGCGATAACGGAAAGGGGGTTGTTTATTTCATGGGCAATTCCCGCCGAAAGCCGACCGACTTCAGCCAGCTTTTCCGACTGCACCGTCTGGTCCATCAAACGCCTGAATTCAGTAATATCCTCGACAATCACCACGACGCCGGACATCCGGCCGCCATCCCTGAGAGGTGCCAGGCGGCGTTTCTGAAAACGCAGCTCCCCCTTGAAATTGCGGTGCTCGAGACGAATTTTTTCGGCGCCCCCCTTGTCCATCACGCGCAGCACCGAGTCCCGGAACCCCTCGCCAACAAGCTGCGGGAAAAGCTCGAAAAGATCTTTTCCGATGGCGGCGCTTTCGGCCACCCCGCTCATGTCTTCCATGGCGGGATTCCACGAAGAGATCCGCATCTTTGCATCGATGGTATAAATGCCCAGGTTGGCACTTTTGAAAATACGGTCGTTGAGTTGATGCAGCTCCCGATAGCGGCTCGACATGGAGCTGAGATTCTTATAAAGACGGGCGTTTTCGATGGCAATGGCCGCCTGGCAGGCCATGGTCATGAGCGGAGCGACATCGCTCTCTGAAAATGCGTTGGGCAGGGGGCTTTCGACGTTGAAAACGCCGATGATCTTCTCCCGGGCCACCAGGGGTACCGCCAGCTCGCTGCGGGCATCATGAATACCGGGAACATAATCCGACATCTCGGTCAGGTCGGCAATCAGGATAGGAGCTCCCGTAAGAACCACCCGCCCCATCACCCCCCGTCCGACATCGATGTCGCGGCGAACCGCATCCTCTTCGTAGCCATACGAAGCGACCGCCGTCAGCACCTGGCGGTCCTCGTCAAGCAGTCGAATAATGGCGTTCTCAAACCGGAATACTTCCCGCGAAATGCGCAGAATCCGACTCAACAACTCCTCCAGTTCGATGGTCGAAGAAAGTTCCTGGCCGATGTCAATCAGGGCCTGAAGCAGTTTTCCTTGCTGTCCGCCAAATCCGGCCGTCATTCTTTACCCCTTCCTCTGCTGCAAATTCCCCCGCATAACCACAAGGCACAACCCGTGCCATGCTGCAAACAGCAGCAATAACGCGGGACATCAGATTCGCGCGAACATAAAGAACGGAATCCTGCCCATCTTTTAAGTCTGCAAGCTTAACTTTTAAGCAGGCTCCAAGCAGATTTCTGGTATTTTTTACCTTTGGAATTGGGCATTTTTTGCTTGTAAGAGGAACAAGGGTATGGCTATACTGAACTCACTTTGAAACACTCTCTACCCTGCAAGTGTGGTCAGAACGCCCGAGCGGAATACTTTTCAACAGGGATCTTTTCAGGAGCGTTGTGTGCCAGCCCATCATTGAATGGGACGCCTGATATGCTTACAAGAGGTTCCACCTTTTTGGGACTCGCTGGAGGCCCAATGTCCCACGGCAGGCGTGGAGAGTTTTCAAAAAAAGCGCCCACAGATTCTGTGGCGCTTTTCTTTTTCAAGCAGTAAGAGCCGAAGCGGGAAAACCGCCTCGGCTCTTTTTACTAAAGACTGCCAGCAACTTCAATGCTCGGTCTCAACCTCTTCGACCTCGCCGGGCGACCAGGTAGTCACATCCTGACCGACCTTCACCAGAAAAGCCTTGGGCGTCTCACCAAGCAGGCATTGGATTACGGTTCCGATTTCGCCGGTCTTGAGGTTGCGTAACCTGGCCGGCATGTCCTTATGCTCCGTCCTCTGACAGGCATCGATATAGTCCTTTTGTTTCATAAGGTCCTCCATTCTTCATCATTTGTATCATTCTATCACAAAATGAAGGCACCGATGGCTGCGCAGGCGCAAGAATGGGCCGGCCGCCAGAAAAACCTCTCTTTTCCCACCCGACTGTGCTAATATTTAATGTTGAAATCATTAAGAAAGAAGGCATAGATGAACAACCTGTCTCCCTCCGATATCCAGCGCATCAACCTCCCGGGAAAAGAAATCATTCTGGTCGGCACAGCGCACATCTCTCAGGACTCGGTTGACACCGTCCGTCGAGTTATCGCCGAAGAAACGCCCGATGCGGTCTGCGTCGAACTCGACGAGCAGAGATATCAGGCCCTCAAGAACCAGACCCAGTGGGAATCGCTCAACATCATTCAGGTGATTAAAAAAGGGCAGGCGCCCTTCCTGATGGCCAACCTGGCGCTGGCGTCGTTTCAGAAAAGGATGGGACTGCAGACCGGCGTCAAACCGGGCGCGGAACTGGCCGCCGCCGCAGAAGCGGCCGAAGCGAGCAATATCCTCGTCCACCTGGTTGACCGCAACATCCGGACCACCCTGCTGCGGGCCTGGAGAAAAACCGGGTTGTGGAAAAAAATGAATCTGATTGCCACGCTGCTGGCCAGCATGTTCGAAAGCAACCAGATCGACGAAAAAGAGCTGGCCCGACTGCGTCAGAGCGACACCCTTTCAGCCATGCTTGAAGAAATGGGGACGATTTTGCCGTCCGTCAAGACCATCCTGGTCGACGAGCGGGATATTTACATGGCGCACCACATCCGCAACACCGCAGGGGACAAAATTGTCGCCGTGGTCGGAGCCGCTCACCTGCCCGGCATCATGAAACGGCTCGGCGAAGAAACTCCGGCAGCGATCATCGATGAAATATCCAGAATACCCGAGAAATCGACCGTCTCGAAACTCGTTCCCTGGATCATCCCGGCGGTGGTCATTCTGCTTTTCGTCATCGGCTTCTTCTTCGGCGACCAGCAGCGGATTGCCGACGCTGCCATGGCCTGGATTCTGGCCAACGGCCTGCTGGCCGCTCTCGGCACCCTGATCGCCTTCGGGCATCCCCTTACCATCCTGGCCGCCTTCATCGGCGCCCCCATCACCTCGCTCAACCCCACCATCGGGGCCGGCTTTGTCACCGGGGTGGTCCAAGCTTTCGTCGCCGCACCTACGGTCCGCGACATGGAACGGGTCGGCGACGACCTGGCCACCCTGCGCGGCTGGTGGGGCAACCGCATGACCCGCGTCCTGCTGGTCTTTCTCTTCTCCTCCCTCGGTTCAGCGGTCGGCACCCTGGTCGCTTTCAGCTGGCTCAAGGATCTGTTCTGAATTTATCCCTCCCCCGTAACGCCAGTCCTCCAGAGCCGTTTCCATGTCCAGGTCCCGCAGATAGAAATCCCGGCGGAAATTCACCATGCCATCCGGTTCGACCCAAGCCGTCCAGTACAAAAGCTGCACCGGCATCGAACGTTTCAAGGTCATCCGCAGCGGGGCATCCCGCTGCACCGCATCGAGCAACTCGGCGCAACTCACCCCCTGGGGTTCAAGCAGGTACTGGGCCAGGTCGAGCGGACGTTCGATGCGAATGCAGCCTGAGCTGAACAACCGTACCCGCCGCTGAAACAGGTGCCTCTCCGAGGTGTCGTGCAGGTAGATCGAAAAACGGTTCGGAAACATGAACTTGACCTGCCCGAGCGGATTCCATGGGCCCGGCTTCATTCGCAGCGCCCCGGGGAAATTGCCCACGTTCACTTTTTTCCAATCGATGCGGGCCGGATCAACCACCTCCTGCGTGCCGCGCCAGGAGACGATTTCATAGTGGTTTTTTTTCAACCAACCCGGATTCCTCTTGATGATCGGCAGCTTGTCTTCGCGCAGGATGGTCGGCGGCACATACCAGAAGGGCGCGAACTCCAGGTAGGTCATCTCTCCCGAGAAGACGGGGGTTTTCCGATACTCGTTGCCGACGACGACCGGCATCGACATGACCACCTGGTCATTTTCAACCACCTTGAGGGAGAAGTCGGCGATGTTGACCTGCAGGTATCGTTTTTCCAGATTCTTCGGCAGCCAGCGCCAGCGCTCCAGGTTCAGCTCAATCTGGCGGATACGCTCTTCGACCGAAACATTGAGTTCGGCCAGCGTCCTCGGACCAAGCACCCCGTCAGCCCCCAGTCCATGCCGCTTCTGAAACGCCCTCAATGCCCGCACCGCCGGCACATCCAGAAGATCGGGATCCTCCCCGGAAAAGACCGCGACCGGTTCAGTCATCAGCAACCGCGCCTTGAGCAGGCGCACCCGGCTGTCCCGTTCTTTTGGCCGGACCACCGCCCCTGACGGAACTTTCGGCCAGCCGCCCATGACCGCAAGCTGCCGATACTGTTCGAGCTGCTGCATCAGGCGCCGATACCCCGGATGCGCCGGCACCAGGTCGCTGAGTGCGGCCTGGAGCCGCTGCCGTTTCAGGGCGTGGTCAAGCAATTGTGCCGGATCCCCGTCCTTCTCCCGGCGGCTCTGCTGGCGAAGGCCGATAAAGGCCATACGCCCCTGCAGATGATCCGAGGCGTACCAGAGAAACGCGTCGGTCAGCAGCAGCTCAAGCCGGGCCATCCAGTGCGGATCAAACAGGAGGCCGTGCCGGGGGGAATCGTCCGCCAGCCTGAGCAGCGAGGCGAGCAGGTCAAGATGGTAATCCTCGGGGCACAAGCCCTCGGCTGAAGCCTCGCGCAAGGCATCCAGCAGGGTCTCTGCCAACGGCACCTCCCCCTGGTCGCTGACCCAGGCCGGAGTATACCCACGAGCCGAATAGAAATCCCTCAGAGAGGGATGCAGGCGAACCTGGGCCTGCCCCAGAGGCAACTGGCCCGGCTGGGGAACGGGTTCGAGCAGGACGCGCAGCTCGGCTTCGATCTGGGTAGCGAGCGAGGCGGAATAAACGGGGGGCGAAACAGACCACTCAAGGCAGACCAGAAGCAACAGCAGAAAAACAGCAGCGACACGACGCATTGCACATCCCTTCGGGAAAAGAAGACAATGCGTTAATGATACCTGTAATCCGTGCCGGCCGCCAGCCAATCCTGAAAAAATTACCAGTTACAACTCAAACAGCTGCAAAAACGCTAGAGCGCAGAAGATAGCGGTTAAAAAGCCCGCGAGCCCACCTTCCACCGGCGTTTTTGCGTCGCTCCCTGAATTTGCCAGAGCGGCAATCCTTGCTATCGGGCCAGCCGAAATGGTCATTCGGCAGGCCCGCTTAATCAGCCGCGCTTCTGCAGGGAATCCCGGATCTCGCGCAGCAGCAGCACGTCTTCAGTCGGGGCGACTGGCGCAGCGGGAGCCGCCTCTTCTTTTTTGCGCATGGAATTAAGTCCCTTGACCAGCATGAAAATGGCGAAGGCAACGATGATGAAATCGACGACAGTCTGCACGAAGGCACCGTAGTTGAGGGTCGCGGCGCCGGCCTCCTTGGCGGCGGCCAGGGTCGCATACGACTCCTCCCCCAGATTGACGAACAGCCCGGTAAAATCGACCCCGCCCATGAGCTTGCCGATCGGCGGCATGATGACATCGCTCACCAGCGAGGAAACGATCTTGCCGAAAGCGGCGCCGATAATGATGCCGACCGCCATGTCCATGGCATTGCCCTTGACGGCAAACTCCTTGAACTCCTTCATCAATGACATGAATAACCTCCATTTCCGAATAACCAGGTGTCCATGAGTAACTCCCTTTCAATGGATAACCTCTTTTCGGTAATTCGCAAGCAACAAAAAGCCCCCGGGGTATCCGGGGGCGAAGGAGCCTGTATCTCTCAAACTGGGGCACGTCTAGGGAGTTCCCCCCTGCACAGCACACCGTCGATCAACCGCCAGGCCTGAAGGGGACTGCCATCGCGCAGAGTTTCAGGGAGCAGTTCGACGGGAAAGTTCTGGTAGCTGACGGGGCGGAGGAAGCGGTTGATGGCCGCGGTGCCGACCGAGCTGAAACGGCTGTCGGTCGTGGCCGGATAGGGTCCGCCGTGGGTCATGGCGTGACAGACCTCGACGCCGGTGGGAAAGCCGTTAAAAATGAGCCGTCCGGCCTTGCGTTCGAGCACCCGCGCCAGAGCCGGGATGGTGGCCGAATCATCACCCGCCCCATGGATGGTCGCCGTAAGCTGTCCCTTCAGGTGGCGCGCTGCCGCCAGCATGTCGTCGTAACTGTCGCATTCAACGATAAGCGAGGCCGGCCCGAAGACTTCCGTTTCGAGGGTGGGGTTGGCGAGAAAGGTCGGGCAGTCGGTCCGCAGCAGCAGCGCCGCCGCAGCACACCCGCCGCGGCCTGGGGGACCGGTTTCCCCATTCTGCGCGACCCCCCTGACGGCCGCCAGCCTTGTCGCGCCCTCGTGAAAATTCTGCCGGATACCGGCATGCAGCATGATACCGGCCGGCTTGGCCGCCAACTCGGCCTCGACCAGGGAGGCGAATGATTCGAACTCCACCGACCGGATGGCAAAAACAACGCCGGGATTGGTACAGAATTGACCGACACCGAGGGTCAATGCCTCGACGAAGCCGGTGGCGATCTCCCCGCCCCGCTCGCGCAAGGCGCCGGGAAGCAGGAAAACCGGGTTGATGCTCCCCATTTCTGCAAAAACGGGGATCGGTTCGGGCCTTGTCGCCGCCTGGTCGAACAGGGCGCGGCCGCCGGCCAACGAGCCGGTGAAGGCCACCGCTTTGATCAGCGGATGCCGGGCCATGGCAATGCCGACCTCGTGCCCGCTCCCCTGGACCAGGGAGAAGCTGCCCGCCGGCATGCCGCACGTGCGGATGGCTGCGACGATGGCGCGGCCGGCCAGCTCCGAGGTGCCGGGATGGGCGGGATGGCCCTTGACCACCACCGGGCAGCCGGCCGCCAGCGCCGAGGCGGTATCCCCGCCGGCCACGGAAAAGGCCAGGGGGAAATTGCTGGCGCCGAAGACCGCCACCGGCCCCAGCGGCAGGTGCAGCATGCGCACATCGGGCTTGGGCAGCGGCGTCCGTCCGGGGTTGCCGCGATCGATGCGGGCGCCAAGCCAGGAGCCCTCCCGAACCAGCTGGGCAAAGAGCCTGAGCTGGTTGACCGTGCGCCCCCGCTCCCCCTCCAGACGCGCCTTGGGCAGGCCGGTTTCTTCCGCGGCCCGGTTCAAAAGCTGGTCACCGAGCGCGATCAGTTCGTCGGCGACGGCTTCGAGAAATGCCCCCCGACGTTCAAGATCCGTCGCCCGAAAGGCGTCGAAATCGCGCTCGGCCAGCTGCGCCGCCCGATCGACATCGCCCTCGGTCCCTTCGCAAAAAGCGGGAGACAGGCGTTCCCCGGTCGCCGGGTTGACGGCATAAAACACCCTGCCCTGTGAATCCGTACGTTCCGTCCCGATCATCTGCTGGCCGGTCAGGCTCATGGTATCCCCTTCCATTTATCAACCATCACAGCGACTACAGCTTGGGCATTTCCTTTTCAAAGACCGCCCAGACCCGCTTTTTCAGCTCGGCGAAGAATTCGGCCGTCACAAATGGAGGCAGCTTGACGTTGGGGTTGGGCTGGTCGAACACCTGGGCAGGCAACGCGTACTCCCCGTCGCCGTAGCCCTGCTTGCGTTCGAGGGCGAGGCCGAGCAGGTAAGCCCGGCGCACGGCGGCAGTCAGGTCATCGGCGGTTACCACAAGCCCGGTCGCCGCCTTGACCGAATCGACGATCAGCCTATGATTGATCCCCACGCCGACGAATTTGCACAGGCCGATCATGTCGTAGCCGACAATCAGCAGGCCGCTCTGGGTGATGGCGTTGACCCAGTAGTCCAGAGAGGTTTCCCCCTGCCGCACCAGAAGCAGGTAGGTGCCCATCGACATATGCCCGCCGGCGATGGCCCAGGGGTAGCCGGGGTTGGTTTCCGGCAGGTAGGCCGGCAGTTCCAGCCCCTTGACCTGGATGGCATAGCCGGTTTCGCCAAGCTTTTCGGAAAGCCGCTTGGAGCCCTGGCCGATCTCCGGGGCCTTGCCCGCTCCGGTCAACCGGACCAGTTCCTTGATTTTGTCGAACTGGCCGAAAGTAGCGCCGTTGAACAAGGGCTTGTCCGGGTGACGGCCATTGTAGTCGAGCACATAGGCGATGGTGGTGCCGAGCGAGATGGCGTCCATGCCGAAATTATCGGCCAGCTGAATCAGCTCGCCGGCCATCGCCCCGTGGTGCAGCCCCAGGTTGGTGCCGAACAGGTTGAGGGGTTCGAAGTCGAACTTGGCCAGGAACTCGCCCCGGCTGCCGTCCGGCTGCCGCCGGTAAATGTTGTTGTGGCAGCGGATGCCGCAGCGGTAACAGCCGGCCGAAGCGACATCGAGATCCTTGATCACGTTTTCGCGAAAGACGTTCTCGACCCCGTCGTTTCCCTTGGGCTGAAAATTTTTTTAGGGGACCGCGTAAAACGCCTGCAGCACCTCGTACGAGGCCCAGGTGCCGCCATTGCCCCCCTGGGATATCGGCTGAAACCGGGCCGACCCGCCCCCCTTGACGATCTCCTTGTTGATCTCGGCGATTTCCGGTGACGGCTTGGCCCGCTTGTCAGGGCCCTGCGCCACCAGCGCGAGGAGATTCTTGTATCCCATCAGGCTCCCCATGCCGCCGCGACCGGCAAAACGGCACTTGTCGTCGCCGGTCTTGAGCTGGTTTTCGGTGGAGAGCGCCACCGCCCCCATGAAGACTTCGCGGTAATTCTCCCCGGCCTGGCCGATGGCGGCAAAATGCGCCTCGGGATACTCGCCGTACAGGGTCATGATCTTTTCGTGGGTCGAGAGCCCGAGCAGATGCTCCGCCGGTTTGAGCTCCAGCCTGGGGCCGGACGCGCCCTCGGAAATGACCGCGTAGACGGGGGTATCAGCGCGCTTTTCGAAAATGATCTCGTCCAGCCCGGTCCATTTCAGCTTGTTGCCGAACTTGCCGCTGGCCGCCGACCACATGGCCGCAGGCAGCCCCTGGTCCGAATGCTTGAGCGGACTGTAGGCCGAAAAATAGGTGCGCATGCCGGTCATGATCTCCGAGCCGGTCAACAGCCCGGTGTTGACGATCAGCGGGTTGTCCGGGCAGTACGCCTCCTTGATCTCCCGTTTGGCCAGCAACTGAAAGGAGCGCCCGAATCCGCCCAGCACGTCCTCGAGGTTGCCGCAGGGCACATCCTCGAAGGTTGTGGCACCGGTCGCCAGATCAACGGTGCAGCGCTTGTAGAAGACTTGCGAGGGGCTTGATATCGGGTTGCTGGTTTCAATGCGCATAGTTCATCCTCAAATACGTGGGGGGAATGGACCATCCCTGCCGCTAACCGCCGGCCACCAGGGGAAAGATCGCCACGACATCGCCGTCGTGCAGAACATGCTCGATAGAGGCCCGCTGCTCGTTGATAATCACGATGTCTGCCTGCTCCAGCGGAATGCCGAGAGCGACGACCACAGCTTGCACCGTCGCGCCTTCGGGATAATGACCGAGGCCTTCCTTGAACCGGTGGACCCGGAAGGAGCCATAGAGCTTGACGGTAACCTGCATGACTGGTCTCAAGGTGAAAGGGCTGGCAATGGCCGACTGTCATTAATGTTCGCTTAACCGCATATGCAAGTTTGCCCGATTTCATGGTTGAATTCAAGCCTTCTCTCCCGGTAAACGCTTGAACCTTTCCGTTATTTCTGCAATATTCTTGACTATTCAATCAAGGAAGGAAATCACTTTTGGACTGGAAACGTTTTTTCGACAATCTCGGCATGAACGGCACCCGCTGGCAGTGGCGCATGATGCGCTGGGAGCGCAACATCAAGGGGCTGCTAAAAGGCCAGGCGCCGGCCGGCAGCTCGGAATTCTCGCTGACCAAGGCCATCATCTTCGTCAACCTGGTGCTCTTCTCGATGATGATCGTCCACGGCACCGCCATCGGGCTCGGCGGCCGCGTGCTGCTGTCGCCGCCGACCCAGCTGCTGCTCTTCTGGGGCGGCCAGCTCTGGCCGCTGGTGCTTAAATACGGCGAATGGTGGCGCTGCCTGACCTACGCCTTCACCCACGGCGGCATCATCCATATCGGTTTCAACATGATGGTGCTGTACCAGGTCGGCCCGCTGATCGAGTCGGAAATCGGCAAGGCCCGCTTCATCCTGCTCTATACCCTGACCGCCCTCACCGCCACCGGCCTCGGCTACCTCTGGCATCCGATGACCCCGGTGGTCGGCGCCTCGGGTTCCCTGTTCGGCCTGATCGGCTTCGCCATCAGCTATTATCACCGGATGGGGCCCCCTGGGCACCAGATCCGCAACTTCATGTCCAAGTGGGCGATCTATGCCTTCGTTTTCGGCCTGCTGGTCGGTGCCGACAACGCCGGGCACCTGGGCGGCGGGCTTGGCGGTGCGGCCCTCGGCCTGGTGCTGCCCATCGGCTACCGGGTGCGCGGCCTCGCCCCCAAAACCTTCAACCTGCTGGCGGCGCTCTGCCTGGCGGCCACCCTGGGCAGCCTGGCCATACTCGCCATCAACATCGTCAAAAACATCTGAACCGAGGATTTATGGCCAAGGACAAATTCCCCGTCACCCCGGCGATACGGATGCTGAAGCAACACCAGGTGGAATTTACCGGCCACCTGTATCCTTATGAAGAAAAGGGCGGCACCGCCGTCTCGTCACAGGAACTCGGCGTCGACGAACATGCGGTGATTAAAACCCTGGTGATGGAGGATGACGGCCGGCAACCGCTGATCGTGCTGATGCACGGCGACCGCCAGGTGTCGACCAAAGAGCTGGCCCGTCTCATCGGCTGCAAGTCGGTTTCTCCCTGCACCCCGCAAGTGGCCGACAAACACTCGGGCTACCAGGTCGGCGGCACCTCCCCCTTCGGCACTCGAAAAGCCATGCCGGTCTACCTTGAGCAAACCATTGCCGCCCTGCCCCGGATCTACATCAACGGCGGCAAACGCGGCTTTCTGGTCGGTATCGACCCGCAGGAGGTGATCCGCCTGCTGCAGCCGACACTGGTGAAGGTTGCTATATAAGAGAACAGAAGGCAGAGAACGGAAACGCAAGGGGTCCCTTCAGCCGACCCCAAGGAGGCCGCCATGACCACAGACCCTTACAAGCTCGCTGCCGAAACCATCCGTACCGCCCAGGCGCTGGTTATCACCTCGGGGGCCGGCATGGGGGTCGATTCGGGTCTCCCTGATTTTCGCGGCGACCAGGGTTTCTGGAACGCCTACCCGATGTACCGGCACCTCGGCATCAACTTCATCGGCGCCGCCAACCCGGCCAACTTCGAGGGCGACCCCGCCTTCGGCTGGGGCTTCTACGGTCACCGCACCAACCTCTACCGCAGCACCGTCCCCCACAACGGGTTTCACCTGCTCAAGCGCTGGGCCGAGGATTTCGGTCTCGACACCTTCGTGGTCACCTCCAACGTCGACGGCCAATTCCAGAAAGCCGGCTACCGTGAAGACCAGGTGCTCGAAGTGCACGGCTCGATTCACCATCTGCAATGCCTCAAACCCTGCACCATGGCGATCTGGGACAACCGCGAAGAGATTCCCGTCGATTTCGAAACCATGCGCGCAGGGCACATCCCCGTCTGCCCCCGCTGCGGCGGCGCGGCCCGCCCCAATATCCTGATGTTCGGCGATTATTCCTGGATCAGCAGCCGCAGCCATGGCCAGCAAATGCGCTTCGACCTCTTTCTCGACCAGCACCGTGACCAGCGGCTGGCGGTCATCGAATTGGGCGCCGGCACCGCCATCCCGACCATCCGCTGCCTGAGCGAACGGCTCGGCAATAGCAAGCAGGCGACGGTGGTCCGGATCAACCCGCGCGAACCGCAGATCGGGGCTCCGCACATTTCCATCGCCGCCGGTGCGCTCGAAGGGTTAAGCGGCATCGACCGCGCCCTGGCCGGGTGAGCATCCTGTTTGCAAACGGAGGATCTATGAGTAATTCCGCGCTGCTGACCGATCTTTATGAGCTGACCATGCTGGCCGGCTACTTCGAAAAAGGGATGCACGAAAAACCGGCCACTTTCGACCTGTTTTTCCGCGAAGCGCCCTATCTGGGGAGCTACGCCGTCTTCGCCGGCCTGGAGCCTGCGCTTGACTATCTCAGCAAGCTGCATTTCTCCGACCGCGACCTGGAGTACCTGGCGAGCCTCGGCATTTTCAAGCCGTCCTTTCTGGCCTATCTCAAGAATTTTCGCTTTCACGGCCGGGTCATCGCTCCCGCCGAAGGGACCGTCGTCTTCGGCCATGAGCCGCTGCTGACGGTCGAGGGGAGCCTGGCCGAAGCCCAGTTCGTTGAAACCGCCCTGCTCAACATCATCAATTTCCAGACCCTGGTCGCCACCAAGGCCGCTCGTTTAACCGTCACCGCCGGCGACGGCGAAGTCATCGAATTCGGTCTGCGCCGGGCCCAGGGCCCCGACGGCGGACTCAGCGTGGCCCGCGCCGCCTACATCGGCGGGGTCCGCTCGACCAGCAACGTGCTGGCCGGCCAGCAGTTCGGCATCCCGGTCAAGGGGACCCACGCCCACAGCTGGATCATGTCGTTTCCCGATGAACTGACCGCCTTTCGCGCCTACGCCGACTGTTTTCCCGACAGCTGCGTACTGCTGGTCGATACCTACGACACCCTCGAAAGCGGGCTTCCCAATGCCATCACCGTGGCGCGGGAGCTGCGCGAGAAGGGGCACGAACTGCTCGGCATCCGGCTCGACTCGGGCGACCTCGCCTACCTCAGCCGCGAAGCCCGCCGCAGGTTCGACGTGGCAGGCTTTGCCGAGGTCAAGATCGTCGCCTCCAACGACCTCGACGAGCATGTCATCCACTCGCTGCGCGACGAGGGGGGGCGAATCGACATCTACGGCGTCGGCACCCGCCTGGCCACCTGTGCCGGCGAAGGCGGCGGCGCCCTCGGCGGGGTTTACAAGCTGGTACGCTTTGACGACCAGCCGCGCCTGAAGGTCACCTCGGATAGCAGCAAAAGCACCATCCCCGACCGGAAGCATGTGTTGCGAGCCATCGACCCCGACGGCAATTTTTCCATGGACATCCTCTGCCGTGAGCATGAACAGCTGCGCCCTGGCGATCTCCTCTACGACCCCACCAACCCGGCCCGGCGCAAGCAGCTCCCGGCCGATATCCGCCTGGAAAACCTGCGCCAGACGGTGATGGAAGATGGCTGCATCCTGCACGATGCTCCATCCCTCGATCAGCTGGCCGACCACTGCGCCGCCCAGCTCAAGCGGATGCCCGCAGGCTCGCTGCGCCTGATCAACCCGCACCGCTATAAGGTCGCCATCAGCCCGCAGCTGCACCAGCTGCGGGAAGAACTGATTCATCAGCACGAGCGCCTGGACAGACTTTGCCCTGATGAAAGCAAATAGCAAACAGGCATGAGCCCGTCACAAAAGCTGGTTTTTTGAACCCAGAATCTGTTAGATTGTGTCTCGACATTGAAATCGCCGTAACCCCTTGTGCAAAGTCTGAAGCTGCGAGCCAATCCCCCCCCCCCGCAGGTTGCTGGTGCAGAGCAGCAGGAGTAAATCATGAACCGTCTTCGATGGGTATCGATCGGCATCAGGGCAATAGGCCTGGCGTTGCTGGTCATTGGCCTTGCCGGCTGCGAGCAGGAGCAGCCCAAAGCTGTCACCCTGGCCAACCGGGCCCCCCTGTCCGCCGACGCCCAGCCATCCAGCCGTACCAAACTGAATCTCGCCGTGGGCTCCATCATCACCCCCGAGCAGGGGTACGCCTATTATCAGCAACTGATCGACTACCTCGCCGAGTCTTTCTCGCTGGATATCACCATCGTCGATCCCGGCAATTATGATAAACTCAATTATTTGCTTGAAACCGGCAAGGTGGATGTCGCCTTCGTCTGCTCCAGCCCCTATGTCGAAGGACACCAGCGGTTCGGGCTTGAACTGCTGGCCGCTCCGGTGGTCAACGGCGCCCCGGTCTATTATTCCGACCTGATCGTGCCCGCGGGAAGTCCCGTTCAGACCTTGGCCGATTTGCGCGGCAAAACCTTTGCCTTTACCGATCCAAACTCCAACAGCGGCTCCCTGGTGCCGAAAGCCCAACTGGCCCGGATGGGGGTCACCGCGAAAGATTTTTTCCTCTCGACTACCTATACTTACGCCCATGACCGCTCCATTCATGCCGTTGCTGAGGGCTTGGTCGAAGGGGCCGCAGTCGACAGCCTGATCTATGATTACCTGGCCGCCACCGAACCGGAGCTGAATACCCGGGTACGGATAGTCGAACGCTACGGACCCTACGGCATCCCCCCGGTGGTCGCCGCCCCCCATGTTGCCGCCGAGTTACGGGAAACTGTCCGACAGGGGCTGCTGACCATGCACGAAACACCCAAAGGACGGGAGATTCTTCAAGCCATGCATATCGAACGGTTTGAAACCATCGATGACAGTGCTTACGAATCGGTTCGTCAGCTGCTCACCCCGGTCAGTCCGGACTCGCGCTGATGCCGTTGTTAAGGGGGTTGCGCCAGAAAATTTATCTTACCCTTGCCGGGCTGTCGGTTTTTTTCGGCTTGGCCCTGCTGCTATTCGTTAAATTCGAGTATTCGAAACAGCTCCGCACCGAACTGGAAAAACGGGGGATCTCCATCGCCCGTCACCTGGCCCGGCAAAGCATCGCCCCGATCCTTGCCCGCGATCACTTAACGATCAAGCTTGAGGCTATCCAGGCCCAGAAGACCGAAGAAGATATCATTTACATCTTCTATCGCAACCCTCGCAACGGCGAGGTATTTGCCCATACCTTCGGCGCTACATTTCCGATCGAACTGGCCGATGTCAATTTGCTCCCCGCGCAGCAAGACTACAGCATCGGCCACCTGGATACCGAACTCGGCCCGATCTACGACGTCGCGGTGCCGGTCGGACACGGCGGTCTCGGCCAGGTGCATGTAGGAATGTCGGGGCGACCGGTCACCGAAGCCATCGACCGGCTGACCTGGGACATCCTGCTGGTCACCCTGCTGCTGGCCGGCATCAGCCTGCTGTTCAGCTTCCCCCTCTCGGCGGCGCTGGTTCGCCCCTTGAGCCGTCTCAGCCTTGCCGCCCGCGAAGTCGCCGCAGGCCGGTTTGAACAGCAGATTGGCGTATCAGGGCGCGACGAAATCGGCACGCTGGCTCAGTCCTTTAATTTCATGACCCGTCAACTCCAGGCCACCCGGCAGGAACTCCTCGACCGCAACCGTACCCTAGCTGCTGAGGTGGAACGCCGCCAGTCCGCCGAAAAGGACCTCGCCTCCCAGCTCAAATTCATGGCCACCCTGATGAATGAACTGCCTGAACCGGTCTTCTACAAAAACACCCAGGGCGTTTATCTCGGCTGTAACCGGGCCTTTGAAGAGTTCATCGGACTCGCGCGAGAAAAGATCCTCAACCACAGGTCCCATGACCTGTTCCTCGAAACCGAGGCCGAAATTCACGAACAGGCCGACCGCGACCTGTTTAACAATCCAGGAACCTGTCAATATGAACTGCCGGTCACGACGGCGCAGAGCCGCCAGCGGCAGGTAGTCTGCAAAAAAACCACCTTTTTCAACAGCGCCGGGCGGCTCTCCGGGCTGGTCGGAATCATGATCGACGTCACCGCCGAGCGAAAGATCAACCAGTTGCGTCAGGATTTTGTCTCGACCACCGCCCACGAATTCCAGACCCCGCTCGCGGCTATCCTCGGTTTTTGCGAACTACTGGAAATGCCCGCCCACGAAATGACCGGCAACCACGACGAATGCGTTGCCATTATAAAAGAACGGGCCGAATTCCTCTCCCGACTGGTCGACCAGGTTCTCGATGTCAGCCGCATCGAAGCCGGCTGCAGTCTGCCACTGACCCTGGTATCCTGTCATCCGGAACGCCTGATCCAGAGACTGTTGCGCAACCAGCGGGACAATCAGCATCGTTTTGAAATCAGATTCCCGGCGGACTGTCCCCCCGTTCTTGCCGACGAAGACCGAATATCGCAGATCATCGAAAACCTGATCAGCAACGCGGTCAAATATTCCCCGCCCCAGGGAAGCATCACCATAACCGGAACGGTGGAAAAAAATATGCTGAGCATTTCGGTCGGCGATCAGGGCGTTGGACTCTCCGAAGACAAGCTCGAGCACATTTTCGACAAATTTTACCGAGCCGATACCAGCGAAACCGCGCCGACCGGCACCGGTCTCGGCCTTTACATCACCCGCGCCATCGTTGAAGCCCACGGCGGCCGGATCAGCGCCAGCAGTCAGCCGGGCCAAGGCGCCACCTTTACTTTTACCCTGCCCCAGGCAACACCCCAGACCAACGAAATCTCACCAGCGCCTTCATGCTGAAGCTGCGGCGACACCAAAAACGGCTTGGCCCGATACAGGCCAAGCCGTCTTTGTTACTGGCGCGCCGCGGAGGATTCGAACCCCCGACACCCAGATCCGAAGTCTGGTGCTCTATCCAGCTGAGCTAGCGGCGCCTATCGACAGACTATTTGCAGGCGCCGATGCGGCGGCCCTGCATGTGGTTGACCATCTGCATCCCCTGGTCCATCGACATCTTCATATCCCCCTCGAAGCTGTCGCCATGGTAGGTGACCTTCCCTTCGCCGCGGGAGGAACCTCCTTCCCCCTTGCAGACGATGCGCCAGCTGACGGTGTTGCCGTCGGTCCGCTGGTCGGTCAGGGTGCACTCGCTGTCCGGCTCCTCGTTTTGCGGCACCAGGTCTTGCTGGGTGATGCACTGGGTAAAGGTCATCGGCGGTATCTGGAACGGTACGCCGGGCATTTCGGTGGTGGTGGTGATCTCCCAAAGCCCCTCCTGCATATCGACGCCGCCGGCTTCGGCAACGACCGCCAGCAGCACCAGCAATCCCAGGCCCAACAGAGCGCTCTTCAACATGTCTGACTCCTTCTCATTTAAATTTATCCCTGTAAGTTACGTCAAGCTTCTGCGGCATCCCTGTCGTGCCTATGGGTTGCCGTCGGCAAATTGAATGAAACGGTCGTTCCGGTCCCCAGTTCGCTGGTCACCCAGATTCGGCCGCCGTGGGCTTCGATGATGTTCCTGGCGATCGCCATCCCCAGCCCCAGCCCCTGGGCCGCCGTATCGGAAGCATCCGCCCGGTAGAATTTGTCGAACATGCGCTCGACCTGGGCAGGGCTCATGCCGATGCCTTGGTCGGCTACCGACACCTGAAAAAATTCGCCGAGATCTTCACCGAAGACCCGAACCGGCCGTCCCTTCGGCGAGAACTTGGCGGCGTTGCTGAGAAGGTTTTCCATGACCTGGGTGAGCTTTTTGCGATCCATCAGAAACTCGCGGCAGGATTCCGGCAAAAGGAGTTCAAAGGAATGCTCGGACGCGGACTTGCGGTAGGAGGACACGATCGATCGAAGCAGCGTGCAGATATCCCCCGGTTCGTAATTGATGGTAATGACCTGCCCGGACTGGATCCGGCTGAGATCAAGCAGATCGTCGATAATGCCTTTGAGGCTCAGGGCCTTGTTGTGGATATGTTCGATCAGTTCATGCTGCTGCCCGTTGTCGGTGATACCGTACTCCGCGGCATTAAGCAGCACCTGGGAAAACCCGAGCACCGTGGTCAGCGGCGTGCGCAGTTCGTGGGCGGCGGTGGAAATAAACTCATTTTTCATCCGGTCGAGTCCGCGTTCGCGGGTGACGTCACGCAGGATGCTGATGACCCCGGTTTTTTCCCCCCGGCGTGTCATCACGGCGGTGGTGCGAACCTGGAGGACCTGGCTATTTTCCGGAAGCTCCGCCGCCAGTTCGAGATCGACCGCTGCGGCGTCCACATCCCCGGCCAGCACGGCTTCGATCTGCTGCAGAAGCAGCGGATGCCCGGCAAGCGTTTCGACCGGCTCGCCGATCGATGCCGACCAGTTCGCCTTCAGCAATTGCTCCGCCTGCCGGTTCATCAGCACCACCCGGTGGGCGAGGTCGGTCACAATCAGGCCATCGGCCACCGAGGCAAGGATGGTGTCAATCTTTTCGCGGGATTCCTCGGCATCGGCCAGGGCAACAAGCAGGGACGATTCGGCGTGCTTGCGTTCGGTGATGTCCTGCAGCAGGCCGAGATAATATAGGAGCTGGCCGGTGCTGTCGTAAATGGGGGTTACCGAGGTGTAGCCCGAGACGATGCTGCCGTCTTTTCGCAGGTAACGCTTTTCGTAGACGATGACGTCGCGCTTGCGCGCGTCTAGTTCGCGGTAGAGCTGAAGCGTTCGCTCGCGGTCGTCGGGATGGGTCAGGTCGATCATTTTGAGCCCACACATCTCGTCGACGGTGCAGCCGAACATCCGCGCATGGGCCGCATTGACCGCAAGCAGCACCCCCTCAGGCGAAACGATGCCGACCCCGGCTGCGGCATGTTCGAAAAATGAGCGGAACCGTTCCTCGCTTTCCAGCAGAGCATCGGCGGCAAGTTTACGCTCAAGGGCGTTGCCGACGATCTCGCCGATGGTACGCAGCATCGACAGGTCGTTGTCTTGCCAGATCTTCTCCGTACTCAGGGTGCTCAGACTGAGGCTGGCCACAACGTTTCCGGCGGCAACGATGGGGATCAGCAGAATAGAGCGGACACCGAGCCGCTGCCAGAAGGCCTGCTCAAGAGAGGCTTCCTCCGGCATCCGGGCCACCCTGGGGATATGGATCGACTGTCGACTGAAGACCATTTCGCTGACCCAGGGGATCTGCGCAAGGGGGACCTGCCGCATCTGCCCGATGTTGCGGGGAATCCCCTCGGAATACCATTCGTGGGTACAGCGGGCCTGCTGCTTTTCGGCATCGCAGACAAAAAAGGCGATACGCTCCACCCCGGCAAAGGCCCCCAGCTTGTCTATCACATAGTCGATGCCCCGATCGGCCTCAGTTGCGGGCAGGGCGACGAAACGGCTGGAGATGTCGGCGATCAGCGCCTCGAAGGCTTCGCGGTAACAGAGTTCACGCTCCCGCTCCCTGCGCTCGGAAATGTCCCGGACTGTCGCCAAAAAGGCCGGCTCCCCCTGGTAATCGAGGGGGCGGACACTGATCTCGACCGGGCTGATGCTACCGTCTTTGTGTACGTGTTCCGACTCGTAGACCAGCCCCTGCTTTTTACGGACCTCGACCATGCGCCGAGGAAACTCCCTGAGCTGGGCCGGGGAAAGCAGGTCGGCCACCCTCATGGCCAGAAGCTCCTCGCGGCGGTAGCCGAGACGGGAAGCCGCAACGGGATTGACTTCAAGGATCGCACCGTCGGGCCGAAGCAAAAAGATGCCGTCGTTGCTGCTCTCGAACAGGGATCGGAATTTTTCGTTTGATTCGGCCAACAGCTTTCGGCCTTCGAGTCGATGCAGGCGGTCGACCCCCATGCGGGTCAGCAGCATCACGAAGCGGGTGAGAAAGGTCATGCAGGCCTTGACCTGCGCGAAGCTGAAGATCGGAACCTTACCGAGATCGGCCAGGTAGGCAGCCTCATCGAAACCGAAACGCCGGGCCTGCGCACGGAACAGCTCTTCATCCGGCGGCTCATAGAGGAACTGGCCGGTAAAGAGGGTGGCCAGGTGTTGCCCCTCGATCAGGATGGGAACGGCAATGCTCATCAAGCCATTCTGGCAGCGGTACTCGTGGTAGCCCTCCTCGGCAAGGGTTCCGCTGGCGAGAACGTCATGAATGGCACGGTCACTGGCCCGGCAAAGACGGGCCGTTTCAGGATGCCGGCGGTGATACTTGAGGCACAGGTCCTGCCAGCCGACCATGAGCAGTTCGCTCCCCCCGGGGTCGAGGATAGTCACCATCATCCCCGAAGTAGCATGATGGCTTTCCAGCAGACTCTCCACCGCAGAGAGATCGACGATATCGGCAAAAGTATAACAATCCATGAAAACAGTCCTCAAATGCCTGGCGAAAAGGCCAGCGGTAAGGTAAACACGACCTGCGTACCCCGGCCCGGTTCGCTCTCGACCCAGATCCGCCCCTCGTGCCCATCGATGATGCTTTTAACGATGGACATGCCGAGCCCCAGGCCGCCAACCGCCGTGTTGGATGCGTCGCCGCGATAGAATTTATCGAATACCCGTTCGACCTGCTCGGCGGTCATGCCGATGCCCCGGTCTTCGACGCTGAAACGGAACCGACCGCCACAGACAGAGCCGGTTACTTTGATCGGTGATCCCGCAGGGGAAAACTTGGTGGCATTGCTGAGCAGGTTTTCCATCACCTGGACGATCTTTTTCTGATCGATCCGTACGATCGGGCACTCGTCAGGCAAGAGCAGCTCAAAAGGGTGGTTGTCATAGGTCTTGCGGTACGAATCGACGATCTGCCTGAGCAGGCCGCAGATGTCGCTCGGCTCGAGGTTCAGGGTCAGCATCTGACCGGCCTGCACCCGGCTCAGGTCAAACAGGTCATCGATGATGACCTTGAGACTTGAGGCTTTCTCCGCGATATGGCCCAACAGCTCCCGCTGCTGCTCCGGCTCGCGGATGCCGTAATCAGCCGATTGCAGCAGCACCTGGGTAAAACCGAGTACCGAAGTCAACGGCGTGCGCAGCTCGTGGGCGGCGGTCGAAATAAACTCGTTTTTCATCCGGTCGAGTTCCCGTTCGCGGGTCACGTCCCGCAATATGGTGATCACTCCGCTCTGCCCTCGCTGCGAAGAAAACACCGCCGCGCTGCGGGCCTGCACGACAACCGTGCCACCGCCGTTTTCACGATGCATCTCCAGGTCAAGCGGGCAGCCCTCATCATCGGCCACAAAAGCCGCTTCGATCTGCTTGCGCAGGCCAGCCGGCGCGAGCACCTCGGCAATCGCCCGGTTGATCGTCCGGTCGGAGCGGATTCCGAGCAGCTTCTCGGCCGAGCGGTTGATCAGCACCACCCGGCGGTCGATGTCGGTGACGATCAGGCCGTCAGCCACCGCCTTGAAGACCGCATGCACATTGTCACGAGCCTCTTCCGCCAGAGCCAGGGCCTCACGAACCGTCTCCTCGGCCTGCTTGCGCTCGCTGATGTCGGTTGAGATTCCGCACACGGCATAGGCCCGCCCCTCGCTGCTGTGCAGCGGAAACTTGACCGACAAATAGGTATGCACGCCATCTTCGAGGAGCACCTCCTCTTCGAACTGCAGCGGCGCATCGCCCTCCAGCACGGCCTGGTCATTGGCGCGAAACTTTTCGGCTTGGGCGGCGGGAAGCAGGTCGGGATCGGACAGATTGACCGCCTGCCCGTGGTCGAGACCGAACAGCTTCTCGAAGCAGCGATTGACGAACAGGTAGCGGCCGTCGAGCCCCTTCAGATAGACCAGGGCATTGGAGTTGTCGAGAATATTCTGCAGCCGCTGCTCGCTCTCGAGCAAAGCGATCTCAACCTGCTTCTGCTCGGTGATGTCTTGACAGGTTCCCAGCATGCGCAGCGGTTCGCGGTTGTCGCCTATCACCACTTCGCCCTGTTCGAGCAGGTAACGGATGCTGCCGTCCGGGCGGACAATGCGATGCTCAACCCAGACTTCACCGGTATGAAGCGCCTGATCGATGGAACGCCTGACCAGGGTACGGTCATCGGCAGGGACTTTCGCAAGCAGCGAGTGGTAGGTGGGAACAAAGGTCTCGGCGTCCAGTCCCAGGTTACGGATGGCCTGGGGGGAACAATGCAACTCGCCCGTCAGCAGGTTCCACTCCCAGCTGCCGAGCCGGGCGATGCGCTGGGATTCTTCGAGGCGAGCCCTGACCTGCTCATTCTCCTCGGCCGCCCGGATCCGCTCCAGCCGCTGCACTCCCATCCGCACCAGCAGGGCCACGAAGCGGGACTGGTATTCCAGGATCTCTGCCACTTTTTCCCGGGGGAAAATAGGCACCGACCGCAACGCCTCCAGGTAGCGATCCGAATCGAAGCCGTAGCGCCTGGCCTGCCGCACAAAGAAGCCTTCCTCGGGAGGGGTGTAAAAAAACTGGCCCAGAAACAGGTTGGCCAGGTGCCGGCCATCGATGACAATCGGCAGGGCGATATCGATCATACCGTTTTTGCAGCGGTATTCGACAAAACCTTCGGCTGGCAGAGGAGATCCCTGCTGCAGATGTTGCTGCATGAATGCATCGCTTTGCCGGCACAGGGCCGCCGTTTCCGGGTGGACCCGGTGAAAACAGGTACAGATCTTCTGCCATCCGGAGGCAACCAGCACCCGCCCGTCGACATCGATGATCCCGCAGGGAATCCCCGAAGCCTTATACAGGCTTTCCATCAACCCCTGAATTTCAGGGACATCGACAATTTCGGAAAAAAGGTACTCCATTAACTTCTCCGCATCCAGGGCAAACAGTTATAAAGTTTACCAAGGTCCTGGCATTATGCTAACCTGCTCGCATGCTTTATCCGAAAGAGACCTGCCAACCGTGAACAAGGCCATTCAAATATCGCAGCAGCTCCTGAAGGGGCTTGTCGCCTGGGGCATTGCCTCCCTGGCCCTGCAGGGGGTCGTCACCCTGTCGGCGGAACTCCTGCACATCTCCAATGGCAAGCCGCACCTGTCGATGATCCTCTCGGTCGGCCTGGCGATCGCAGTCTGGAGCCAGTTGAGCAAGCGCCCGGCCACGCCCCCGGCAGCCGATCGGGCCACAAGCAATGGCGGGGCTCCCCCCCGCCCCTCCGGCTGGAATACCGGGCAGGGCGAGCACTCCCTGCTGGACGCCCTGGGCGTACCCGGCTCACGTGAGGCCGACACGAACGGACCACCGACGGCCGAATTGCTGGCCGAATCGTTTCAGCTGCAGTTGAAACTGCTCCGCCAGGCCCACCAGTTGACCACCGTAGCCGTATTATGGATGGATTACCCCGGCAATACCCTGCAGCTGCGGGGAATCGACTCAGAGCGCACCGACCTCGCCCCCGGCCCGTATCCCATGGGCAGCGGCATTGCCGGCGCCCTGATCAAGGGACAGGACGAAATCGCCATGGCCACGGTGCGCCCCCCCCTGTGCGGGCTCCCCTATTACCGGCAACAGGCGGGCGTCGGCAGCCTGCTGGCGATTCGAATCACAGTCACAAAAGAGACCGACCGCATCGAAGGGATTCTCTGTGTCGATCGCCGCAGCGAAGAGCCCTGGACCGATGCCGAACGCCAATCACTGCGCCTTGCGGCCCGCAAGCTGGGACTTGAAGCGACCATGGCCGCGCGACTGCACTTCATGAACGAAGAGTGGACGGCCATCCGCCAGGTCTGCATCAGCATGCACGAACTTAACCGGGGGCTGGGCCTGGAAGCGGCTTTCCAGGCCACCATCAAGGCGGTCAGGTCGCTGGTGCCGGCCGACTTTATCGCCATCAGCCTGGTTCAGGGAACCAGCCACAGCACCCTCTGGGCCGAAGGAACCGGTGCCGAAAAAATCCTGGGGGTCGATTTCCCCATTCAATCCGGCCTGGTCGGCCAGGTGATCAAGCTGAACCACGCCCTCCCCGAGGGCGCGGTGTACGGCGGCTCATCGCCGATTTTCAGCGACGAGTACCGCTTTGCCGATTTCCGCTCGCTGCGGATACTGCCGCTGCGCAAGGAGGGCGAGGCACCGATCGGCGCCCTCACCGTGGCGAACAAGACCTCCCGGGCCTTTTCGCCGCAGCAGCAGGAACTGCTCGAGCTGATCGCCGCCCAGGTCGCCATCAAGATCGACCTGGCCCAGGCCCACGAAAAAATCAGCAACATGGCGATCACCGACAACCTGACCGGGCTGGCCAATCACCGGGCCTTCATGCACGGCTTCGAAATCATGATCAACCGCACCAAGCGGAACGAAAGCATGCTGTCCCTGCTGCTGTGCGATGTCGATCACTTCAAGGGGATCAATGACCGCTTCGGCCATCCGTTCGGCGACCAGGTGCTCAAACAGGTGGCTGAACGCCTAGGCCAGAATGTCCGGGTGGTCGACCTGGCCGCCCGGTACGGCGGCGAAGAGTTCGTGATTCTGCTTGAAGATTCGGACCGGGCCGGGGCCAAGATGATGGCTGAACGGCTGCGCAAGCAGGTTGAGAGCCTGACCCTGCAGCACAATCACGAAAAAGTTCGGGTAACCATCTCGATCGGCATATCCGTCTATCCCGTCGACGGCGAGGGCATCCAGACCCTCATCGACTGTGCCGACCAGGCGCTCTATCATGCCAAGGCCGGCGGCCGCAACTGCAGCGTGACCTGGGCATCCCTGCAGCGGGACCGGGCCAAGGCCTGCACCGCCTGACCCTCAACCGGCCAGCGGCAGGGTAAACGAAACCGCGGTCCCCTTGTTCAGCTCACTTTCGACCCGGATCGTCCCACCGTGGGCCTCGACGATATTGCGCGTTATCGCCATGCCGAGCCCGAGCCCGCCGACCGCCGTGTTGGTGAAATCCGCCCGATAGAACTTGTCGAACACCTTCTCCAGCTGCTGCGGGGTCATGCCGATCCCCTTGTCGGCAACGCAAATTCGGCAGGCATCGGCATCAAAATCGACCGTCAGGCGGACCGGGCCGCCGCCGGGAGAATATTTGACCGCATTGCTGAGCAGGTTTTCCAAAACCTGCCCGACCTTTCCCGGATCGACCAGCAGTTCGGCGGACTCTGCAGGCAACTCGGCCTCAAAGCGATATCCAGGATAGATCTTGCGGTACTGATCCACCAGCGGCAGCAAGATCTCGCCAATCGAACACCGCACCCGATTCAGCGCGATCATCCCCCCCGATTCCATGCGACTCAAGTCGAGAAGTTCATTGACCAGGGTTGAAAGACCCTCGGATTTCTGCACGATGATCTGCAGAAACTCCCGCTGCTGCTCTTCGGCAAGCGGCCGATCCGACAACATCAGTTCAGCGAACCCGAGAATTACGGAGAGCGGCGTGCGCAGTTCGTGGGCGGCGGTCGAGATGAACTCGCTTTTCATGCGATCCATCTCGCGGGACCTGGTTACGTCCTGCAGAATGGCCACCCCCCCGGCGCGCTCCTTCTCCTGGTTGAGCACGGCAAAGAGGCGCACCTGGAAAAACCGGACTTCTTTCAGTTCGGGGTGATACAGCTCAAGATCCTCTGCCGGCCGATCCTCCTGGCCCGCCAAAACCGCCGCAAGCCGGGAATGAAAGACCGGCAAATCGGCCAACCTGCGGGCTTCACTGCCGGCAACCTCCTTGAAGCGGACATCGAATAACCGCTCTGCCATTTGGTTCATGAGAATGATGCGCCCCTGGGTGTCGGTAACGATCAGGGCGTCGGCAATCGAACGGAGAATGGCGTTGATCTTGTCGCGCGCCGCTTCCGCATCATTCAGGGCATTTTTGAGCGCGCGTTCCGCCGCCTTCTGCTGGGAGATGTCCTTGTGGGTGCCGGTGAGCCGCAGCGGCCTGCCATTGCCATCCCGCTCGACCACCGCCCCGCGCCCGAGAATCCACTTCCAGTCGCCGGCCTTGGTGCGCATGCGGAACTCACCGGCAAAATGGGAAAACTTCCCGTCCATGCACTCCTGGTGAGTTCGGGTTATCCCCGGCAGATCATCGGGATGGACCAGGGCTTGCCACTGCTCGAAATCCTCGACGATCTCGGCCTTGGTGTAGCCCAGCATCGAGCACCAGCGTTCATCGACCAGGTTCTTGCCGGTAACCGCATTCCAATCCCACATGCCATCCTGGGACCCTTCGAGGGCCAGGCGCAGCCTTTCCTCGCTTTCGCGATACGCCATTTCAGCCTTTTTACGCCGATAATTGCTCAACAGCAGCAGCTGGGTCGAAATCAGCAGACCGACCAGCAGGCCGACCACCAGCCAGAAATCCCGCTTGTTCACCGGGTAAAAAGAGGGCGGACGGTGGATCACCACGCTGCCTTCGGGCAAAATGGATCGGGAAACAGCAAAACGCCTCAGCTCCCGGTAGTCGAACATCGGAACGTTGGCGGTGGACCGGATGACCGGGATGCCGTCCGGGTCTTCGCCGCGCAGAACCCGCAGAGCCAGGTCGGCGGCGAGCTGCCCCTGGCTGTCGCCGTTGACAAGGTAACCGCCGACGATCCCCTGACCGAGAAAAAAATCCCAGACACCGTACAGAGGAACCGGGCACGCCTCGCGCACCAACTGGCAGCTCTCGGCATAGGAAAGCACCCTTCCGTCCTGGTTGCGCAGGGTGGTGCCGAGAAGCACCAGCTGCCCGCCCGCAAGCCCGGCCAGCCGTTGCTGAATGACCTCCACCGGCAGGTCGTTCCAGAAATCGAAACGGACCTGCGCCTCAATGTCGCGGGCGGCGACGGCGATGCTCGCTGAAATCAGCCGTTCGCTGAGGGAATCGGTGCGACCGACCACCACCACCTCCCGGGTGCCGGGATGCAACCGCAGGGCCAGCTCCAGGTTTTCGCGATAGCTTGGCTGTTCGGCGACACCGGTAACTTGTCGCTGACCGCCCAGCATCGACGGCGCAAAGCTGTTGATCCCGCAGAATACGATGGGAATCCCCGCAAAGAGGCCTTCCCGGTGCCGCAAGGCCAGATTCAGGGCATCGTTGTCGGACACCAGGATCAGATCGAAGGAGAAGTCTTTCAGCTTGCGCTGCAAAAGGGCGTCGAATTGCTCGAAATAGGCCGGTTCAGGGTAGCGCTTGCTGTCGAGATACTCGACATGGATTTGAGTTTTCAGCCCCGAATCGCTGAAAACCCTATTCATTCCCTGCATGATGCTGTCGGTCCAGGCCATACCGGCATGATAGGAATGCAGCACAAGAATCTGGCGGGAGGGGTCATTTACGGCGGCCGCCGGGGAAGCTGCGGCCGGGGGCGCCGGCAGGAGCAGCCCGGCCAGGACGACCAGAAGACAGACGGGGAATAACCGAAATCGCATAGACCCTCAATCGAGGAAACGGGGGAGCAGGCAATTTGCCAAGTCTAGATTAAAATAGACAAAAACACCAGTCGCTACCGTCAATAATGAACAAAAAAAACTTATCAGACCCAAACCGTAAAACACGCCGGCCGTCCCAGTTTTTCTGGGACGGCCGGCTTGTTTCAATCCGATATTCGATATTTTTTCTGCAGATTACTCGGTAATGGTCCGACCGTTCAGCGGCTGCAGCGGACGATTGTTGGACGTATGCATGATGTGCTGAAACTTGAGAATCTGCGCGGGCGACGCGGTAACGGGAGTTTTCAGCACCATCCACTTGACCCCTTCGCTGCAGGGAGGGGTGGTCAGCGAGCCGTCGAAGCCGTAGTATTCCTTGCTTTCGGGCAGCATGGCCATGACGTTGACCGTTTCGTTGGAGGCGACCATGGTCGAGTTGGCCCGGGCCGGCATGAAGCGCCAGACAGTATCGACCACGGGGTTGGCGGCGCCTTCCTCGAACATCACGCCGATAACAGCGAGCTGGCCATCGTCCGACTTGTGCACCAGGTGGGCCTCGATCGGGAAGGATTTGCCCTCGATGACATTTTCACTGGGGTTGTGAAAGTGGAACTGGATCAACTTGTAGGTCTTGCCGGCGACCTCGATGGAGCTGCCGGTTTCGTAATTGGCCTGAATGGTGTGCCCGTTGTTGAAGATGGCCACGCCGACTTCGCCGTAGCTGAAATTGATGGCCGGCTGGTCGACATCGACCATTCCGGTCAGATTGATCGGGGTCTGGCTCTTGCCTTCCTTGCAGGCCGAGAATTCGGGCTTCAGATCCCCCCAATGCTCAGGCCCGGTATCCCCGGTATAGCCCCAGTGTGCTTCGCCATGCCCGGCGCCGCCGCTGGCGAATGCCGATGTGCTCAGACAAAGTGCCGCAAGTACCATCCATTTCTTCATTTTTCTCTCCTTCTTCGCGCTGGATATGCCCATTGGGCAGAATGACAAAAGCCCCCGCCGGAAACCGGGGCAGAGCGTACCACATTACCCACAATCCGTGAAGATAAAAAACCTGTAATCATTCATACAAGCCCGGCGATGCACTTCGGCTATTAATAAACTGACAAAATCCGGGATAAATTGTATATTTCTGTAAATTGGGTTGACTGGTTATTTCCCGGGTTCAAGCCGCGGTTTTCCTGAATTCTCCATCTCCAACAGGTAGATTTCCATGCTCACAGGCCGCCTCATCATCATCGGACTCGGCAACATCGGCATGACCCTGGTGCGCACCCTGTCCCGGGATTTCCGCCTGGTCTGCGTTGATGTCAACGAGAAGACCCTGCAGGCGGTGCGCAAGCTCTGGGGCGAATCGGTGGAAACCTACCAGGGCGACGCCACCAGCCGGCTGGTGCTGCAGAAGGTCGGCATCTCACCGGCCGACACCGTGGCCATCACCACTTCAAGCGAAGAGATCAACCTCGAAGTTGCCCGGGTGCTGCACCAGCATTTTCCCGAGGTTCGCACCATCGGCATCGGCATTACCCAGGCCGGCATCCAGGAGATGGCCTCGCTCGGCATCGAGGTTGAAGGGATTTTCGCCGCCAGCGCCACCGGAATGCGCAACCGGCTCGAGCACCGCAGCAAAACCGTGCACGGCATCGGCATCGGCAAAAACGAAATTCTCGAAGTCGAAGTTTCGCCCAGCTCCCGCCTGGCCAACAAACCGCTGGGCTGGCTGCGCCCGAAAAGCTGGCGGTTCGGCCTGATCTACCGGGACGGCAACATTGTCGTACCGAGTAAATCCGTCGTCCTCAAACCCCGCGACAAAGTGGTCATTCTCGGCGAACCGCGGGTACTCAAAACCGTCGCCGAACGCCTCTCGTCGAGTCTTTCCGACTTCCCCCTCGATTACGGCGATACCGGCCTGATCCTGGTCGGCGACCGGGAGACTCCGGCGTTTTTTTCCGAAATCGCTTACCTGGCCAGCACCCTGCCCCTGCGCCGCTTGATCCTGGCCGTGGCCGAAGGCACCGAAATCCCAGAATTGCTGCTGCAACTGATCGCCGACAAGGATCCCGTCACGGTCGAAATCAGCCGCACCGCAGCCCCCCTTGAGGTGGTCCGCTCGACCCTGGACCAGAGATCCTGCAGCCTCGGACTGTGCGTGATGAGTCCCGGTCTTCTCTTCAAACGCTTCTCGGCAGCGCGGGCCAAACGCCAGCTGCTGGACATTTTCGCGCAAGCCGACTGTCCCGTGCTGCTGGCAACCGGCAGCCACCCGTACGAAAAGATCGCCGTCCCCTGCCTCGACCAACACGCCAGCCACAACGCCCTGGAGTCGGCGATGGATATCGCGGCCGACATGTACAGCACCATCGAAGCGTTGCTGGCCCTGCCGTCCAAATACATTTCCACCGAAAAAGAGGGGGACGATTACTCCCTGCTGAAAAAAAACGTCTCCGACGTCGCCCTGGCCTACCGTTCGAGCATCCGCCGGGTCGAACTCACCGGCAATCCGATTCACAGCTTTTCCCAGGCACTGGACGGCTACAATCTGCAGGTCAACGAAATCAGCACGGCAAATGGCGGCAGCCTGCTGCATCGCATCTTTTACCCCGACGTCCCCTGGAGCATCGTTCGCCGTGCCAGGCCGAGTGCCCTGCTGATCCCGGCCATCGAAGAAGTCCTGTGAGGATTCGCCATGATTAAGCAGGAGTCGGCCATCCTCCTGGTGCTCACCGGCACCGCGGTGATTCCCTTTATCGCCCGCCGGTTCCGCATTCCCTCGTCGGCCCTTGAAATCGTCTACGGCTTTCTGCTGTTCAACTTCGTCATCACCCATCGCCCCGAGTGGTTCGAGGTGCTGCGCGAACTCGGCTTTATCTTTCTCATGTTCATCGCCGGCATGGAGCTCGACCTCGCCCGCGTGCTGCGCTCGCGCAAAGCCGTCTGGCTGGCGCTGGTGCCGCTGGCGTCCTTCATCCTGGCCCCCTGCCTGTTCGTCGCCATGGGGCAGCCCTTTTTTCTCGGCATCGCCGTCGCCCTGATTTCCGCCGGCATCGCCATCCCGGTGCTCAAGGAATCGGGGCTGATCGATAAGCCGGTCGGCCAGACCATCGTCAACGTCGCCCTCATCGGCGAACTCTTCTCGATCCTGGCCCTGACCTTTCTCGACGCCTTTCACAAGCACGGGATCACCCTGGAGGCGGGCCTCGAACTTGGCAAACTGGCCGCCCTGCTCGGCCTGGCCCTGCTGCTGCTCAAGCTCCTCTACCTGCTGGCCTGGTGGTTTCCCGAACGGGTCACCAAGGTGATGGAAAGTGAAGACCCGGTGGAAGAAGGGATTCGCGCCGTGGTCACCGTTGCCTTTTTCGGCGCCGTGCTCGCCATGCTCGCCGGCGCCGAGGCGATTCTCGGTTCGTTTCTGGCCGGCACCATCTTCAGCTACGTCTTCCGCAACCGGCGTCGCTTCGAAGAAAAAATCAACGCGGTCGGCTTCGGCTTTCTCGTCCCCTTCTTCTTCGTCGGGGTCGGTGCCCAGCTTGACAAAAACCTGCTGGCTTCGCCCGACGTCGTGCTGCAGGCCCTCTTTCTCACCCTGATGATTCTGGTCAGCAACCTGGTCACCCTCCCCATGCGCCGTCCCCTGGGCCTCGACCTGCGCGAGGCGGTCTCCATGGCGCTGCTGCTGTCGGCCCCCCTGACCATGATCGTCGTCGCCGGCACCCTCGGCATGCGCATGGGGCTCCTCAACTCGGAAACCAACGGCGCCCTGATCCTTACCGCCCTGCTCGCCAGCTTTGTCTACCCGTCGCTGTTCCGGCTGGTGGCCCGCAGCAAACCGGCCGAAAGCGGGATCACGCACCCCACTTAAGCCCCCCCCTCCAACCGACCTACCCCAACGCCACATCCAGAATCATCATCACCGAAAAACCGACCATGGTGGACATGGTGACCAGGTCGATATGAGCCGGGTTCTGCTGGGACTCGGGGATCAGCTCTTCGACGACGACAAAAATCATCGCGCCGGCGGCAAAACAGAGCGCGTACGGCAGGATCTCCTGCATCTGCAGGACGAACAGGGCACCGAGCACCCCGGCAATCGGCTCGACCATGCCGGAAGCCTGCCCGAGCATGAAACTCTTCCCCTTGCCCATGCCTTCTCGCCGCAGCGGCATCGACACGGCCGTCCCTTCGGGAAAATTCTGCAGCCCGATACCGATGGCCAGAGCCACCGCCCCGCCGATGGTGGCCGACGGCAGGCCGGCCGCCACGGCGCCAAAAGCCACGCCGACCGCCAGCCCCTCGGGGATATTATGCAGGGTGATCGCCAGCACCAGCAGGGTGCTGCGCTGCCACGAAGTCTTGACCCCTTCGGCCTTACCGACCGCCAGTCCCGGATGGAGGTGGGGCAGAAAACGGTCGGTCAGACGCATGAAAATACCGCCGCCCATGAAGCCGATAACGGCAACCAGCCAGGGCGTCATTCCCATGGTTTCGGCCATCTGAATCCCGGGGGCCAGCAACGACCAGAAACTCGCGGCGATCATCACTCCGGCAGCGAACCCGAGCATCGAATCCATGACCTTGCGGTTGACCGCCTTGGTGAAAAAGACCAGCGCCGCACCGGCCGCGGTGACCCCCCAGGTAAAGAGTGTGGCCAGAAGCGCCTGGGTGACGGGATGAAATTGCAGAATAAAATCAATCATAGAGAGCTTTCCGGATTAGTGTTGTTGACAGGCAGGCTTATGGCTGGGCCGGCCCCTCGCCCAAAGGCATCGGTCAGTTTTCCATTTCTCCGTCCTCGACTTCCATGCTGTCTAAATAAACCACCTTGTAATATCCCTTATCGCCTCTGATATAAATCATCGCCAGACAGTTTTCTTCACAATTCGCCTCTAACGCCCACCCATTCTGGGCCACCTTTGCTACTCCCGACATACCCCGGAACATCCCAAGCCAAAACCGCAATCGGAAGGAAGCATCGCTTGCCGCCTGAAAAAAACGCCGCGGTTTCAGGCAACCCCTGAACAGCGGCGGTATGAAGGTGCGTAAGCGAGTCTTTCATGCCCCCCCGGTCTTGCCGGCCAATTAGCAGCTACCCATGCATCCTTTTTTACCCCCTATCCGGCAGGGATGTCAATCCACAACCAACCAGCATCCACTCGCATCAGCGAAGGCTCTCCCGCATCAGGTGCAGAGCCAGCTTGAGGTTGGCCTGGGTCCATTGCAGGGGGGTATGATCGTTGGGAACGTAACGGTCGTTTTCAAGGTAGTAGGCCTCGGGGCAACGCAATTCGGGGATCACGCCATCGCCGGCGGTAAGCTGCCCGAGAGCCCTGTTGAGATAATGGACCTGGGTTTTGAAGTCGTCGGGGTCACGATCGTTCTCCTTAAATCTCAGCCCATGGATGGCGGAGATGATCGGATCGAAAAGGCACCACTGGGCTTCCTGGCCCAGATGAATGTGGGCATCGCGCTCGGCCACGGAACGGCTGAAATCACCGCTGCGCTGATCGGCCGGGTACTTGTCCTTATAATTCGGGCACCAGTACGAATCCCGAAGATAGCGGCGGATGCCGTATTCCCCCTCGAGGTTGTGCATGACGTCGACGAGAATTTCCCGCGTCTGGTCTTCGCTGACCACTTGCAGCGGATAGATGAGAAAGAGCAGGGCACTGTCGAACCGCCGGTGCGTCTCGGGCGGCCCCTGCCGGCATTCATGGGGAAGGATGCTGCCCAGTTCCCGCCGGCCCCTGGCGACAAGTTCGCTCAACAGTGAACCGTTCACCTGCCTTCTGCTCAGCATCGGACTGCCCCATAGCGACCGCTCCATCGCCAAGGCCGAAAACTCGACCAGCCCTGCCAGCACGGTACCGATGGACGAGGCGGAAACCTTGGGCGCCTCTTCCCAGTGACCGCTGTCGGCGTCTTCCCAGTAGCGGATCGCCCGCAGGTAAAGGACGATAGCACCGAGACACTCGAGTTCGGCGGAGCCGCAAATCAGCTTGCCGGCCCGTGCCAGCTTGCACCAGAACCAGACAAAGTATCCCAGCGCATCGTTCTGCGCGTGGGCCCAGGGCTGGTCTATTTCTTCGAGACGCTGTCCGTCGAAGCGTACATGTGGCCGGTTCATCGGGTCTTTGGCCAGTTCAGGACGCTTGATGATGTCATCAAAACGCCAGCGGTAACGCTGGAAATAGGCCATCAGGGTCGATGCGTTGCGAACCGCCGTATCGACATCCCCCCACCGGTAATGGGCATGGGCAATATGTACGTTGTCGCGTACCCAGACATGCTGGTAGCCCGAATCATCCCCCTCCGCAGCCGCCGCAGCCGCCGGAAAAAGCCCGTTGGGCAATCGGCGAAAAGCAAAGGTGCCGCGCTCATCGAGAAACTTTCGCAGCGCTTCGATATCTTTGAGCCGATAAGCGGGACTGAGGTAATGGTTGATTTTTTGATTCTGGACGCTCTCTTTAAATTGAAAAAGCGCCTTGAACCGGTGCCATCTGTTCGATACGAACTTGAAGGTGACGACCTGCTTGCCCAGTTCGCTGCGAAAAAAACTGGTGGCATCGATATCGCCATCGAGCTTGCGCAGTTCGGCGAGGATGGCGTAGGACGTTTCAACCCAGCGCGTCAGAATGGCGCCAACGAGCCCGGACAGAACCAGGGCCAGGCCCGTCGGCCAGGACGACATGGCCGGGCCGGCAAAGAGGCCGTGAACAAACAGGAAGGCGCCGACCACGGTCAGCAGCCCGGAAAGGCAATAGCTCGATCCGTACAGAGCCCAGTCTTCGAGGGAAAAAACGATGCGATGGGGGCCGACGAACGCCTCGTAGGGGTCGTCGGTTTTTTCGGCAAAGTAGCGGCCGATAAGGATGATGCGCAGGTTCAGGCTGCTGCAGAGCAGGTCGACATAGACCGCCACCAGCGGTATCAGCGCCAGCAGCAGAAGAAACCCGCCCTTATCCGCGGAGGTCAGTCCGAGCCCGGCGGCCCCCAGACCGGACACCAGCACCAGTTTCCATTTGAGCAAGGCGGAACGGACCTTCTGCGCCTCGATGATCTCCTCGGCCAACCGGGTGGCGCGGGCGGACTCCGTTGGCGGATTTTTTCCGGACATGGCACCCCCGCTTTCGAGGGGGAGCAGCGTGAAGCTCCCCGAAGTAGAAAGCAAGCTTACCGTAAAAGCGGGTTCTCTCAAGCGATGAAGAAATTTTGCGGCCGTTACGCAGCGGCGCTTTCAATGGCGAACCAGCACCACCCCGAGCAATAGAAAGAAGCCGCCCAGGATGCGGGATCCCCCGAAGGAATGGACGGGAACGCCGAACCAGCCGAAATGGTCGACCAGCATCGAGATGAAAACCTGGCCGGCCATGGCCGCGATCAGCATATTGGCGACCCCGATATGAGGGATCAGGATCAGCACGGTGGAGACGAAGAGCGCCCCCATCAGGCCGCCGCAGAGCAGGAACCAGGGAACCTGCCTGACCAGTCCGGCAGAGGGGAAACCAATCCCCGTCAGCCACAGGCAGCAGGCCAGAAAACCGGCACCGACAGTGAAGGAGATGAGCGAGGCCTGCAGCGGGTGGTGCAGAGCCTGCCCCAGGCGGGCATTGATGGCGCCCTGGATCGGCAGCAGACCGCCGACCAGAAAGGCGACCGCGATAAAAAATGCAGGTTTCACCGGGAGACCTCGAAATCAGCGTGAGGGGCTAGTGGTGCGGGACAATCGCGGATCACTCGGGGAGAAGCTTCGCGCGAACGGCTTCGGGGTCTTTGAGCAGAAAGGCGATGCGGTTGCTGTCGCCGGTATGCACGACCAGGTAGCCGCCGCCGGCCATAACGCGCGACTCACCGTGAAAGGAAGCTTCCACCGTCGCGTTACGGATATCGGCCAGGGGGATTACGATCGACGGGGTCTTTTCGAGAAAATGCTGGAAGTACAGGCGCAGGTCGCCGACCACCAGCACGCCGTTGTTCTTCACCTTCGAATAGCCGGAATCGGCGCCGCTGTAACGCGCGCTGGTGGCCGGCAGGCGGATCGAACAGCCGTCATCGTGAACCCGCCTTTCCAGCACCTTGACCGTCTTGGCCATGCGGGCACGAAGAACCAGGGCCGCAGCCGCCCCGACCAGAAGAAAACCGACGATCAGCGAAGCGATCAGGAGAAGAATATCCGCCATGCGCACCTTCCTGCGAGTAAGTTGAGACCGGCCTTTATCAAAAGCGTTTCCGGCCCGCTTGTCAATCCCTAACCGGCGATCGGGTCGCAAACCTCGACGGCGCGCCCGCCGGTTAGCGCGGCGAGTCGGAAAAAATCAACCGCTACCGCAGAGTGATCGTCGCCGGCGGCAGGATAGGTCACCGCAAAACGCTCAAGGGATGCGTCAAGCAGCACCGGCAGACCAGGCGGCAGCAGAAACGGGCAGACCCCGCCGGGGGCGTAGCCGGTGTAACGGATGACCTCGTCAGGGCCGGGGAAGCTGACCTTGCCGGTGAGCCCGGCGGCCTGTTTCAGTTTCGAGCTCTTGACCTTCACATCGCCGCAGGTAACCACCAGCACGGGCTGGCGGCCGACCAAAAGCAGGATGCTCTTGGCGATCTCCGCCACCGTGCAGCCGACAGCGGCGGCCGCCGCCTCGGCAGTGGGGGTAGGTTCGGCAAACTGCATAACTTCGAGCCCGAGCGGGGCCAGGTATGAGCTGACATCATCGATGGTCGGCATGGCACTCCGGATTCAAAAGGGTCCCTCTCCGTCAAGTAGAACAGGACGCATTATAGAACGATTTGCATAAAGCCCCAACACGGAATAACCGGTTGGGGCTTTATGTTTTTCAAAGTTTCATACGAGCACTGGAAAGCGGCTCGCGTTTCTGCTGTCTAAGGGATGCGGACCACCGCGTACCCCTGCATCTGGTAGCCGATCACCGAGACAAAGCCATTATCCACCCGGTCGATCCCAGGGATGATGGTGGCCTTGTCCACGCCCATCACCTCAGCGGCGTAGAGGCATACTTCCAGGGTCACTCCATCCTTCTTCATCTGTCGCAGCAAGCCCTGAAATTTCTCCACCTCTGCCCACTCGGCTCCGGTGAAGAGAGACTTGTCCGCGGAGAGCAGCTTCACGGCAGGCCCGTGAAAGACGATGGCAATATTGGGGGCCTTGGCAAGGGCCTTGACTTCGGGGGCCTCGTAGGCGTTTTTCACCGCCCAGAAGACGATGTTAGACTCATCGGGAACCCCCAGGCTCACGTCGAAGACAGCGTCATAACCGGTGACGCTTTTCAGCGCATTGTCGTACCCCGCGGCCAGAACGGGTGCGGCCATCAGGGCGACCAAGGCTGCTGTCAGGAATACACCAAAAATACGGCGGCCTATCTTGTCTTTTCCAGCAAACATAGCGAATCTCCTTTCCGCGTGTTTAAGCAGCATGCCTTACCGGGAACAAACGCTGGGCCTAAAAAAAGCCGGGTTCACCGAAATCTTTGGTCATTCGGCAGCTCGGCTGTCTTTTAAGTAGATCGAAGGAAGACCCGTGGCTTTCCGCCCCCGGCTTACGGCGGGTTTGGCTGTCTCGGTGACTGCCAGTGAGAGGTTATCACCAGCGGGTGAGCTGTCAAGGAATCATCGCGGGAGCAGAGACTTGGCTGCTCGCAATAGAATCCCAGCAAGAAAGAAAAGGCCCGACCTGTTGCCAGGCGGGCCTGTTAGCGGCGGGAGATTATCCGAATCTAAAGCGTCCCGCCCGATCGCTGTGCCCAGTCAAGCACGCAGAGACCGCAGAGACGTCAAAAGCCAACCTTTGCAGGTTCCCTGTGGCCCCTGCGAGCTCTAGCGC
>NZ_JBFHGD010000002.1:0-41107 GCF_041583255.1 Trichloromonas sp.
CATCACCGCCGCTATGCTACGAGGAGAGAGGCGGTGCGGGAGATCACGGAGTACATCGAAATCTTCTACAACCGCCAACGGCGCCAGAAGCGATTGGGCTATCTCTCGCCAGCTGCCTACGAGCGGAAATATTTCAAAGAGCTAAGAGCTGCTCAGGAGTTTGGTGTCCACTATTGACGACCGACCCCACTATACGGACACTACCATTTCATGCAGCTCGCAGCCTGAATCTTTTTTGAGAGAACATCATATTTATAAGTTGGCTTTTTTGAAGACTCGGAGGGTATTTATGAGGAAAGTAGAAGGTTTTGTCGATTATCAGAAAAATGGGTGGGATTCGTTTTTTAAAAGCAAAGGCGATGGCTGGCGGAATAAAGATTACATTGGACTTTCAAGGGTTTTTGACCTGTCGGCCCTCAATGGCTCATTGCTAGATGTTGGATGCGCTCTTGGTGATGGTTTCATGTTTTTGCAAACCCATTGTCCTGATGTGACACATTTGTCAGGATCAGATTTTTCCGAATATGCAATTGATAAGTGCAGAAACAAACCATGCCTCAAATTTGTCGATTTTTTTATCCACAATATTGAGGATTCCTTTACGGGAAAGTATGACAATGTAATTTGCCTTCAAACACTTGAACATGTATCAGATCCGGTTTTGGCGTTGCAAAATCTCATTGCTGCTACAAACCAAGTTTTGATCGTAGCAACACCATACAAGAATAGGAGACCCGATGAAAACCATCTCTGGGTGTTTGACGAGGAAGATTTCGTCGATTTACTTGATGATTACTGTCTTGATAAGAAAAAAAAGAATATTTACTGGATTCTTGATAAACAGAAAAAAGGACTTTCCTTTAGAAAGTCTGGTAAGATCTCGCGTATTTTAAAGGTTTTACGTATACCGGGCTTTTAAGGATGCCTAGCCTCGGATACATTTCGCGGAAAGTTCAGGGGGGGCGCGACCAACGCTATGCTCTTTAATTCTTATATCTATATTTTCCTGTTCTTCCCGGTGGTCGCCGCTGTCTATTTCGCTCTCAACAGGATGCGCCTGGTGCTCGCTGCCAAGGCGTGGCTCGTTCTGGCGTCACTCTTCTTCTACTCCTACTGGAACCCGGTATACCTACCCATTATCTTGGGTTCGATGTTGGTCAATTACGGTATCGGTACCGCGCTCTCCCGTGCCGCTGAGAAGGGGGCGGGGCGCCTGACTGTCTCACCTCAGGGCTTACTTCTTTTCGGGATACTTCTCAACCTGGGTCTGCTCGGGTACTATAAATACGCCGATTTTTTTATCGCCAACCTCAACTGGGCCGGAGCCGGTCTGCCTCTGCTGCACCTGGTCCTTCCCCTTGCGATCAGCTTCTTCACCTTCCAGCAAATTGCTTATCTCGTCGATAGCTACCGGAACGAGACGAGGGAATATGACTTCCTCAACTATTGCTTGTTTGTCTCTTTCTTCCCGCAACTTATCGCTGGTCCCATCGTTCATCACCGGGAGATGATGCCCCAGTTCGCCAGCTTGCGGAACAGCTTGGTTAACTACCGCAACATTGCCGTCGGACTGATGATTTTCTCTCTCGGACTGTTCAAGAAGGTCGGCATAGCTGACAGCTTTGCGGTTTGGGCAACTGCGGGCTTCGATCAGGCTCCGGTTCTCAACCTGGTCGAAGCGTGGGCAGCTTCCATGAGCTATACTCTTCAGCTTTACTTCGATTTCAGTGGCTACACCGACATGGCAATCGGGTCGGCTCTTCTGTTCAATATTCGTCTGCCTCTCAACTTTAATTCCCCCTACAAGGCAGTCAATATTCAGGATTTCTGGCGCCGTTGGCACATGACCCTGAGCCGATGGCTTCGCGACTACCTGTATATTCCCCTTGGGGGGAGCAAGCACGGAGAGACTCGCACCTACGTTAACCTGTTTCTCACATTCCTGCTTGGTGGTTTGTGGCATGGCGCCGGCTGGACCTTTGTGTTGTGGGGGGGGATGCATGGGATCGGTACCAGCGTTCATAGATTCTGGCAATCGATGGGGCTGAAAATGCCCCGTTGGCTGGGATGGTCGGTGACCTTCCTCTTCGTTCATTGTGCATGGGTTTTTTTTCGAGCCACAACCTTCGATGATGCCATGAAGGTTTTTCGCGGCATGGTTGGCCTCACCGGTGTTATGCTGCCAGAAAAGTTGCAGGGGAGCCTCGCCACTTTAGCGCCGGCTGGTGTGACCTTCGGAAAATATCTGGAAAATATCGGTGGCTCAGACCATACCGTTTTTATGGTCCTCATCTTTGCCTTGGTTGCCTTCTTGGGCCCGAATTCCATGGAATTGAAGGAACGTTTTCGTCCTTCATTCCGATACATGATACTTGTCGCGGCGGTACTGATAGCTGGCTTGCTCAATCTCACAAAGATGGCCGAATTCCTCTACTTCAATTTTTAGGTTGACCATGTCCAACTACAGAAAATGGGTACATCGCACACTGATGTTGATTTTGGCCTTACTGCTCGGGATCATGATAAGCAATTTCGTCGTGGACCCGTTTCAACACTTTCGCAAGGCGTCCTTCTATCGCACCTACTTCAAGGAAGAGCGGTACCTTAACCCTGGCATCGCCAAAACCTTCGAGTATGATACGGTGATCGTTGGCTCTTCGATGATCCAAAACTTTCGACCATCGGCGGTTGATTCCATCCTCAATACGGTTTCGGTGAAATTGCCTATCCCAGGGTCAAGTGCCTATGAACAGAGTCTCACGCTCGATACGGCGCTGAGGACCGGCAAGGTCCGTCGCGTTCTGTTCGGGCTCGACCTTTTCTCCTTCAAGGGCGCTCCGAAGCGACTTTCTGGAGGGGAGGGGAGCATTCCATTTTATCTATACGATGACGACCCTTTCAACGATCTAAAATACCTCTTGAGCCTCGATACTCTGATATTCTACAAATACATTATACGATCTACGCTGGCAGGAAGAGATGCCAGGAAGCTGGAGATGGATAACTATGGATACTGGGGGGACCGCTTTGACTTCGGCAGTGTTCAAGTCCTTGAGGATTGGAAGACAGGAAACTTTAACAAAAATGCGGTAACCGCCGATTTTTCCGTGAAGGTGCTAAAGGAGAGTTTTGACGCTAACTTTCTTGATCATTTTCGGGCAAATCCGGAAGTGCGATTCGATCTTTTCTTTCCCCCATATTCGGTTCTCGTGTGGCTCGATTGCCGGGAGAAAGGGCTTCTTGACGATTTTCTTCTTTTCAAGCAGTATGTCGTCTCGGCCGTCGCCAATCTGGATAACGTGCAAGTGTTTGACTTTCAGGCCGAAGAGAAGATCATTGCCGATCTTGGCAACTACAAGGACGTGTCCCATTATTCCCCAGCGATTAACGAACTCATGACCAGGGCTATCGCCGAGAACGAATATCGGGTCGACCCGCGCAGCATCGAGGCAATCAACGACCGCTTGCGGGCCCTGATTGCCGACGCGTCGATCCGTTATTTGCACTGACCCCTGGGGGGGCCATAAGGAGAAGATGTTTAATGGATATAAAGATAGCTGATCACTTTGCCGGGCACGCCCTGGTTCTCGATGCGGTTGCAAAATCGCTATCGGGGTTGATCGAGGTATTCTCCAAGGTGTTGACCGAGTCTTTCGAGAAGGGAAACAAGGTCCTGATCATGGGGAATGGCGGCTCTGCCGCGGATGCTCAGCACTTCGCCGCTGAATTGATCGGTCGTTTTTTGATGGAACGCCGCGCCCTTCCGGCTGTTGCGCTTTCCACCGACACCTCCATTCTTACGGCGGTGGGGAATGACTATGGTTTCGATGAGGTTTTTCGTCGCCAGGTGGAGGCGCTTGTTTGTCCGGGTGACGTGGTGGTAGGGATCTCGACCAGCGGTAACTCCGAAAACGTCTACCGTGCCTTAGAGGCAGCCCGTGAAGGTGGATGTTCCACCGTGGGGCTGCTCGGCCGGGATGGCGGGCGCATTGCCCCTCTGGTTGATATCGCGCTGACCGTTCCCAGTAGCTACACTCCGTACATCCAGGAGGCCCATGTGACCATCATCCACCTGGTGTGCGATCTCGTCGAACAGGGGCTCTTTGCTCGGCCGCAGAGGGGGGATGAAGTGTCTTAACCGAGCAGTTTTGGCTGACTCCGTTCTGCCGGACCGATCGGTTCAGACAATACAACCTCTCCTTCGCCGAAGGGGAAGCCACTGCCGGTAAGGCGCTGCTTCGCAAGTTGGCGAAGCAAGGGCAGTGGCCGGCGACTCGTGACTTAGGCTCGGAAGGAAATTACGCATGAAAGACTATCGACCTGTTGATTTGAAAAACGTCACCACTTATTCAATCGCAACTCGTGACAATAAAGTAAATGTTGGTGAGCATTTTGCCCGGCCGCCACAGGCAAATATGGTTTTTGGCGATTTTTTCGACACGCTGCCTCGCCTGCTTGGCGCCGACTCCCTGCGCGGTGTGGTTGACGCTGTGGTGCAAGCTCGGAGCAAGGGCCGACCGGTGGTGCTGGCCCTGGGGGGCCACGTCATCAAATGTGGCCTGCAGCCGGTGCTGAAAAGGCTTATCGAAGCTGAGGTAATCACTGCCGTGGCCATGAACGGGTCAGCATCGATTCACGACTTCGAAGTCTCTCTGGTCGGTGCCACCTCCGAGGATGTCGGTGCGGTGCTCCATACCGGCGAGTTCGGTTTTTCTGAGGAGACTGGCGGCGGCATAAATCGTGCTCTTAAGGCGGCGATGGCGCAGGGGATCGGCTTCGGCGAGGCGATCGGACGTTGTATCGTCGATGGAGAGCATCCCTACCGTGATTACAGCCTGCTGGCTGCCTGCGTGGAGAAGAGGATTCCGGTTACGGTGCACGTGGCTATCGGCACCGACATCATCCATCAGCATCCGGAGTTCGATGGGGCGGTGACGGGCGAGATGTCGGCCCGCGATTTCCGGCTGCTCACCTCGGTGGTCGCCGACCTTGGCGATGGCGGCGTATGGCTGAATGTCGGTTCCGCGGTTCTGCTCCCCGAGGTTTTCCTCAAAGCTCTGTCCATCGCCCAGAATCTCGGTTATCATGTCGATGGATTCAGTACGGCGAATTTTGACATGATTCAGCACTATCGTCCGCTCCAGAATGTCGTCAAGCGTCCGACTTCGGGGAGTGGCAAGGGGTATACCATCACCGGTCATCATGAGATCAACATTCCTTTTTTTGCCGCCGCCGTTCTTGATCGACTCGGCAATGGGTAAAATTACATTCACTATGGTTTTTAAATGAATCGCATAGAAATTGAAGAATTCCTGGGACGCCTGAAGAATGTCCGGGCTCTGGTTATCGGTGATCTGATGCTCGATGAATACCTGTGGGGTAAAACCGAGCGCATTTCCCCCGAGGCCCCTGTGCAGGTTGTGGATATCGGGCGGGAAGATCTGCGGCTGGGCGGCGCGGGGAATGTGGTCAACAATCTGATTGCCCTCGGCTGCCATGTCCAGGTTGTCAGCGTTCTCGGCGATGACACCGATGGGCGTTGTCTGCGTGCCATGCTGGAGGCCAAGGGGATTGCCATTGATGGGGTCTTCATGGCTTCGGGGCGTGTGACCAGTCGCAAGACGCGGGTTCTGGCCAGCAATCAGCAGATGCTCAGGATTGACCGTGAATCTCGCGAGTCGATCGATTCCGCTCTGACTGAGCAACTGCTGGCTCATATCCGCAGCGTTGCAGACCGGTTCCAGGTCATTCTGGTGTCTGATTACCTTAAGGGGGTTCTGACCGAACCGTTGCTGCAATCGGTGATTGCCATCGGACGCGAAAAAGGGGTTCCGGTGGTGGTCGATCCCAAGGGGGATGATTATGGCAAATATCGCGGAGCGACCCTGCTGACGCCAAACCGTAAAGAAACACAGAAGGCCTCGGGCGTTGCAATCGTGGATGAACCCTCCCTGCTGCAGGCCGGCCGTAGTTTGCGGCAAAATGTCGATCTCGATGCTCTGGTTCTGACCCGCAGCGAAGAAGGGATGAGCCTGTTTCTTCGCGATGGGCGGGAATTGCACATGCCAACCGAGGCCAGGGAGGTGTTCGATGTTTCTGGCGCCGGCGACACCGTGCTGTCGGTGATCGGCGTGGGTCTGGCGGCGGGGCTGAGCCTTGAACAGGCTGCTGTGGTTTCCAATCTGGCCGCCGGAGTAGTGGTCGGCAAGGTCGGCACCTCCACGGTATCTCCGCAGGAAATACTGCAGGCCGCCGGCGATGCTCATCCCGATACCGATCTTAAAATCAAAGGGTGTCAAGTGCTCAAAAACATCCTTGATCGGGAGCGGGAGCGTGGCCGCAGCATCGTCTTCACTAACGGTTGCTTTGATCTGCTGCATGTTGGTCACGTCAAGTATTTGCAAGCGGCTCGGCGCTTGGGAGACCTGCTGGTCCTCGGGCTTAATTCTGACGATTCGATCCGCCGGCTCAAAGGGCCGAATCGCCCGCTTATCGGGGAAAATGAACGGGCCCATATCCTGGCCGCCCTCGATTGCATCGACCACGTGGTGGTCTTCGACGAGGACACACCTCTGGAGTTAATTAGCGCCCTGCGGCCTGACATCCTGGTCAAAGGGGGGGACTATAATCCTGAAGGCGTGGTCGGCAAGGATGTGGTCGAGGGCTACGGTGGACGGGTCGAGCTGATCCAGTTCGTCGACGGCAAGTCGACCACCAATATCATCGAAAAAATCCTCGCCCAGTACGGAGAAAAATAGGCTGTGTACAAGGCTGTTTTTCTCGACCGCGACGGTACGATCAATGTTGAAAAGAATTACCTGTACCGGTCTGAGGATTTCACGTTTATCGATGGCGTTCCGCAGGCCATCCGCCGACTCAACGATGCTGGTTATCTCGTTGTTGTGGTGACCAACCAGTCCGGGGTGGCTCGCGGGTATTTTACCCGCGAGGACGTCGATCTGTTGCACCGACATCTGCAGCGGGAGCTGGAATTGGACGGAGCAACAATCGACGCCTTTTACCTGTGCCCCCATCATCCTCTTGAAGGGGTGGGGGAACTGAAGATCGATTGTGAATGCCGAAAAGGGAAACCGGGCATGCTGCTTCAGGCAGCTGCCGAACTGAAGATCGATCTCAAGCAGTCATACATGATTGGCGATAAACTTGCCGACATCGAGGCGGGGGGCTCGGCCGGCTGTGCCTCGATACTGGTGCTGACCGGATACGGTGCAGGCGAAACCGACAGGGCATTGGCCGCCGGTGCGTTGGCCGTAGTCGATGACTTGCCGAAAGCTGTCGACTATATTCTCCAATACAGCAACCCGGCTGACTGCCGGTGTTGATACCCACTTTTTTTAACTGACCTCTGGAGGTTCTGGTGATGGTTGATTTCAAGGCGATACAATCAGGTAACGCAACAGTTGGCGTAATCGGCCTTGGTTATGTTGGTTTACCTCTGGCGGCAGCATTCGGACATAAAGCCAAGGTAGTCGGTTTCGATATCAGCATTAAAAAGATCAAGCAACTGAGGGACGGTTTTGATGAAACAGGGGAATTGACCGCCGAAGAGCTTGCCTGTACGGCTATTGACTATACTACCAGTGCCGAACGGCTTAAGGACGTCTCCTTTTTTATTGTCACGGTTCCAACTCCCATCGATGACCACAACAAGCCGGATCTGACACCTGTCGTGTCGGCGTCACGTTCCATCGGGCGTAACCTGTCTGCTGGGGCGATAGTTGTTTACGAGTCGACGGTTTATCCCGGCGTTACCGAGGATATCTGTGTGCCGGTGCTGGAGCAGGAATCGGGGCTCAAATGCGGCGTCGATTTCAAGGTCGGTTATTCGCCTGAGCGGATCAATCCCGGTGACAGGGTCCACACGGTTGACAAAATCGTCAAGGTGGTTTCAGGCCAGGATGAAGAAACGTTAGAGACCGTAGCCAAGGTCTACGAGATGGTAGTCACCGCAGGGGTGCACCGGGCTTCCTCGATCAAGGTCGCAGAAGCGGCCAAGGTCATCGAAAACACCCAGCGTGATCTGAATATCGCCCTGATGAACGAGCTTGCTATCATTTTCAACAAAATGGACATCCCGACCAGGGACGTACTGGCTGCGGCCGGAACCAAGTGGAATTTTCTCAAATTCACTCCGGGTTTGGTCGGTGGCCACTGCATCGGGGTCGATCCCTATTATCTCACCTTCAAGGCGGAAGCCGTAGGATACAATCCTCAGGTGATTCTCGCCGGTCGGCGCATCAACGATTCGATGGGTAAATACGTCGCCGAAAACACGGTTAAAAAACTTATTCATGCAGACAAGGCGGTCAAGGGGAGCCGGGTATTGATCCTTGGTTTGACCTTCAAGGAAAATGTTCCCGACATCCGCAACAGCAAGGTAATCGACATCGTCCGCGAGTTACGCGAGTACGGCATCGAGACTCTGGTTCATGATCCGGTGGCTTCCGCCGAGGAAGCACGGGCGGAATACGGTGTCGAGCTCTGCAGTCTGGAACACATTGGCGCCGTTGATGCTTTGGTGCTTGCCGTGGCGCACAAGGCCTATGAGGAGTTGTCGGTGGAGCAGTTGAAAAAACTGTGCTCCAACGGCAATGGGCAGGGGGTGGTCATCGATGTCAAGTCGATCCGTTCCCGGCAGGAAATCGAAAATGCGGAATTGGTTTACTGGAGTCTCTGATATTATGATGCGCACTATTCTGGTCACCGGGGGCTGTGGTTTTATCGGGTCCAATTTCATCCGTTTTGTCCTGGCAGGGAACCGCGACATACGACTGATCAACCTCGACAAACTGACCTATGCCGGCAATCCGCTTAATCTTGCCGATATCGAACAGGACTCTCGCTACCGTTTTGTGCAGGGTGACATCGGCGATGCCGTCTTGCTGGAACAGCTGTTTGCCGAAGAGCAGATCGGTACGGTTATTCATTTTGCAGCCGAGTCCCATGTCGATCGCAGCATTCAAGGCCCGGCTGAGTTCATTCAGACCAACATCGTCGGTACCTTCAGATTGCTTGAGGCCGCCCGCAAGGCATGGCTCTCTGATTCTGACTCGAATCACCGGTCACCGGTCACGAATCACCGTTTTTTACATATAAGCACCGACGAGGTGTATGGGTCCCTCGGCGAAACCGGCTATTTTGTCGAAACGACCCCCTATGCCCCCCGCTCTCCCTATTCGGCCAGCAAGGCGTCTTCCGATCACCTGGTCAGCGCCTACTTCCATACCTACGGACTGCCCGTGGTGACGACCAACTGCTCCAACAATTACGGTCCGTACCAGTTTCCCGAAAAACTGATCCCGCTGGTTTTCAACAATGCCTTGCAGGGAAAGGAACTGCCGGTTTACGGCGATGGGAAAAATGTGCGCGACTGGCTTTATGTCGCCGATCATTGTCAAGCGATTTGGTCTGTTCTTAAGCATGGGCATCTTGGAGAAACCTACAATATCGGTGGCAATAACGAAAAACAGAACATCGAGATCGTGCATGCTGTCTGCGACCTGCTTGACGAGCGGGTCGGCCTGCTGGCGTCCGGCAAACCGCGCCGTACATTGGTCCGTTATGTCAAAGATCGCCCCGGTCATGATCATCGCTATGCGATTGATGCCGCCAAGATCAAGCAGGAATTGGGCTGGCAGCCGGCCATGACCTTCGAACAGGGGATCAGAAAGACCGTTGACTGGTATCTCGAGCATAGCGATTGGATTTCTAACGTTCTCGACGGTTCTTATCAGGACTACTATCAGCGGATGTACGGAGAAAAGTAGATGCCCCCCCAACGAATGGCTCTCATTGGTTCCAAAGGGATGCTGGCGCAGGCTGTCCGCGAGTCTTGCACGTCTTTCTACAGGATTCTGCCTTATGACCTACCCGAATTCGATTTGACTGATCGCGAGCTTGTGCTGCAGGTCCTTGGTTCTGCTCGACCCGATATAATTGTCAACTGTGCGGCTTATACCAATGTTGACCAATGTGAATCTGAACCTGTCCTGGCCCACAAAGTCAACGGGGACGGTCCCGGTTTTCTTGCCGAGGCCGCTAAGATTGTCGGCGCAGTGCTGATTCATTTTTCAACCGATTACGTTTTTGATGGTACCCAGACAACCCCATACCGGGAAGCGGATGCCCCGCGGCCGAAGTCCGAGTACGGTCGCTCAAAACTGCGCGGCGAGATGGCAATTGCCAACAGCGGTCTTGAAGAATATTACATTCTGCGCACCAGCTGGCTCTACGGCCCCGGCGGTAAGAACTTTGTCGAAACGATCGTTCGCTTAGCCGGTGAACGTGAGGAGCTGCGGGTCGTTGCCGATCAGTTCGGAGGGCCTACCTTTACTCGCGATCTGGCTGAGGCCCTGCATCAGTTGATCGACAATCGGGCAAATTACGGAATTTACCACTTTTCCAATGGCGGTGAGTGCTCATGGTACGACTTTGCTGCAGAAATTGTAGCTCAGGCTCATAAACAGGATTTGAATTTGAGTCTTCTCCGCTTGTTGCCAATTCGAACAGAAGAATATCCGTTGCCTGCCCCAAGGCCGGCGTATTCAGTCTTCTGTACCAAAAAATATGTCAACGCAACCAGCGCAGCAGTACCCGTTTGGCAGGATGCTCTGGGCCGTTATTTTGCTGAGCGCAAAAAAGTAGTCTGACTTGTTTAATGATGTCATTTAAGCCCAATAAAGTCTTGTTAGCAATGCAACCTATTCATCTTTGAATTGTGTATCATGGGGTGCTGCCAGCGGGTTAAATGCCGTCCATGGAGATGTCGACGGCTCTCATTTCTTGCCCGAACGGTCGGTCAGGTACCGTACGGATCCGTATCCATTTATACCGGGGGTTTTTTTTATGATTAAAAAAGGGATTGTTCTGGCTGGCGGCGCGGGCAGCCGGCTCTATCCGCTCACCCTGGTGGCGAGCAAGCAGCTGCAGCCGGTGTACGACAAGCCGATGATCTATTACCCGATTTCGACCCTGATGCTGGCTGGCATCAGGGATATCCTGATCATCTCCACGCCGCAGGATACGCCGAGATTCGAGGCCTTGCTTGGCGACGGCAGCCGGTTCGGGGTCAGCTTTCGTTATGCGGTTCAGGCAGAGCCCAAGGGAATTGCCCAGGCATTCATCGTGGGTGAAGAATTCATCGGCAGCGATTCGGTTTGCTTGATCCTCGGCGACAACCTTTTTTATGGTCGGATGGAGCTCAGCAGGATTGTCTCGGAATTTTCCGGCGGGGCCAAGATATTCGGTTATCCGGTCAAAGATCCGGAACGCTACGGAGTGGTCGAATTCGATAAGCAGGGGCGTGCGGTCGGCATCGAAGAAAAACCGCTGAAACCGAAGTCGAATTTTGCGGTTCCGGGGCTGTATCTGTATGACAACAAGGTGGTCCAGATCACCCGTGAGCTCAAGCCGTCGGCTCGCGGTGAATTGGAAATCACCGATGTCAACCTGGAGTACCTGCGGCGGGGCGAACTGATGGTTGAGCAGCTGGAGCGGGGGATTGCCTGGCTGGATACGGGAACCCACATGAGCCTCCTTGAAGCCAGTCACTTCATCGGTACCCTGGAGGCGCGCCAGGGGCTGAAGATTGCCTGCCTGGAGGAGATTGCCTACGAAAAGGGCTTTTTGAATAAAGATCAGTTGGTCAAAATTATTCAGCATACGCCCAAATCGAGCTATCGGGAGTATCTCGAGACACTGCTGCGGGAACAGCTCTAAATGAACGTGGTCGCTACCGAAATTCCTGATGTATTGCTCGTTGAGCCCAAAGTTTTTGGTGACCAGCGCGGTTTTTTCTACGAAAGCTTCAACGAGCGCCTCTGGCAGGAGCAGACCGGGCTGGAAGACCGTTTTGTCCAGGACAATCACAGCCGGTCCGGCCAGGGCGTTCTGCGAGGATTGCATTACCAGATCTGCCGGCCCCAAGGAAAACTGGTCCGCTGTGTCGTGGGGGAAGTCTTCGACGTCGCTGTCGATCTGAGAAGAAAGTCCAATACCTTCGGCCGCTGGGTCGGGGTTCACCTGTCTGCGGAAAACAAGCGTCAGCTATGGGTTCCCGCAGGCTTTGCCCACGGCTTTTTGGTGTTGTCTGAAGTAGCCGAGTTTCTCTACAAAACCACCGAATACTATTATCCTGAACATGAACGTTCCATCGCCTGGGATGACCCGTTTATCGGCATCAAGTGGCCACTGGAGCGCCGCCCGCAGCTTTCGGCAAAAGACAGCGTTGCGCCTTCTTTTGCCGAAGCAGAAAAATACGAGTTGATCTAAAAAAGTTAGTGAGGTTCTGATGGTTGCAAGCATGACCGGGTACGGCAAGGGACAGGCCGAGGTTGAGGGGATTGCCCTTGCCGTGGAAATCAAGACGGTCAATCACCGTTACGGCGATGTGACGGTTAAAAGTCCGAGGTTTCTGTTCCCCTATGAAAATGATATTAAAAAAAGGGTCGCCGAAGTGCTCAAGCGCGGCAAGATCGACGTTTTCGTCAGCCAGGACGCCTCCTCCGAAAAGGGGATGGTTCCCGCGTTGAACCGTCCGCTCGCTGCCGCTTATGTTGAGGTGTTTGAAGAAATGCGCGGGGCCTTCGGTTTGTCCGGTGACGTTCCGATGGCTCTGCTGGCAGCGCAGAAAGACGTGATCACCATTCGCGAGGGGGAGCTGAATGAGTCGGCTCTGCTGAGCTGCCTTGACCAGGCGCTGGGGCAGGCGCTGGAAGCGGTACGCCAGATGCGCTGTGCGGAAGGGGAGGCGACACTGCGGGACATGCAGACCCGGATCGACCTGCTCGAAGAGATGCTGGTCGGCGTTGAGCTGCGGGCGCCGCAAGTCGCTTCTGAATGGCGGGACAAGCTGGAGGCGCGGCTGGCCAAGCTGCAGAAGGACTTCGATTACGAACCTCAGCGGGTCGCCCAGGAAATCGCCATCTTTGCCGACCGCTGTGATATCAGCGAAGAGGTTACCCGTTTCAAGAGTCACCTGGTGCAGTTTCGCGGGCTCTTCGTGCAGGCTGAACCGATTGGACGGCAGATGGACTTTCTGGTGCAGGAACTGAACCGCGAGGTCAACACCATGGGATCCAAATCCAACGATGCCGACCTGACCAGGGTCGTGGTCAGCATGAAGGCCGAGCTCGAAAAGATTCGCGAGCAGGTTCAGAACATCGAGTAATCAGTGAGGTCCGGATCAAGTGAATAGCAGCAGTCAGCGCTCAGGGGGCAACCTGTTTGTCGTTTCGGCTCCATCGGGGGCCGGCAAAACCTCCTTGTGCAAGGAGATCATTGACTTTTTCCCGGGGTTGCGGCATTCTGTCTCGTACACTACGCGAGCGCCCCGTTCCGGAGAAATCGACGGCAAGGACTATCATTTCGTCTCCCGCGACGTTTTCGATGGGATGATAGCCGACGGGGCTTTTGCCGAATGGGCCGAGGTTCACGGCAATGGCTACGGTACGGCGATCAGAACACTCGACGATGCCCAGGCCGCCGGGTACGATATCCTGCTTGAGATCGATTGCCAGGGGGCCGCGCAGATCAAAAACAATTACCGGCAGGGGGTTTTTGTTTTCATTCTGCCTCCAGATTTAGCCGAATTGAAACGACGACTTGAAAGTCGTGGAACCGATTCTGCCGAAGTTATTGCCCGACGCATCGACAACGCCCAGGGCGAAATCCGCGAGGCGATCTGGTATGATTACCTTGTGGTCAATGATGTTTTTGCTGTGGCACTCGATCAATTCAAGGCGATTGTCATTGCCGAAAATTGCCGTACGGCCCGGATTCTCGGCTCGGTTGCCGCTGAATTCGGCTTTTCGGATCTAATAGAAAATACTTAAAGCGATTCCTAAAAGGAGCCAAGATAATGGCACGTATTACCGTTGAAGATTGTCTGCGTCAGATTCCCAATCGTTTTCTTCTGGCCATGGTTGCGGCCAAGCGCGCCAAGCAGCTGTACAAGGGCGGGCAGTCGCTGATTGAAAACAAGGCCAACAACAAAAAAATCGTGCTGGCCCTGCGTGAAGTGGCCGCAGGTAAAATCGAGTACGAGATTCCTGCCCGCAAAAAATAGGCCGATCCGGTTGCTGCCTGTTTTATCACGGCAAAAGTCAACATGCTGCATCAGCCTGAAATAACCCACACGATTGCCGGCGGATATCTGCCGGCAATCGTTTTTGTCGCTGCACCGGGTAAAATGCCGTGATTCGACTCGACGATATCCTCGAAAAAATCCTTTCCTACAATGCCGGAGCCGACCTGGACGCGGTGCGCAAGGCGTATGTTTTCAGCGCCAAGGTCCACCAGGGGCAGATGCGCCTTTCCGGCGAGCCTTACCTGACCCATCCGATGGAAGTGGCGTACATCCTTGCTCAGCTCAAGATGGATGTGCCGACCATCGTTACCGGCCTGCTGCACGACACCATCGAAGACACCCTGACGACCAGCGAAGAACTGCGCACTATTTTCGGCGACGAGGTGGTAGAGCTTGCCGACGGCGTCACCAAGCTCAGCAAGATGACCTTCCGCACCCGCGAAGAGCGCCAGGCCGAGAGTTTTCGCAAGATGCTGCTGGCGATGGCACGGGATATCCGGGTTATCCTTATCAAGTTGGCGGATCGTCTGCACAACATGCGCACCCTCGGTTTTCAGCCGGATGCGCGACAGCAGAAAATCGCCCAGGAAACTCTCGATATCTATGCGCCGCTGGCCAACCGCATGGGTATCAGCTGGATCAAGGGGGAGCTTGAGGACCTGGCCTTCCGCTATCTCGAGCCCGAAGCTTACGCCGATTTGCAGGCAAAAGTCAGTGAAAAGGAAAAGGCTCGCGGCGGTTACATCGAAGAAGTACAGGCGATCATTTTCGAGAAACTTCAGGAAAACGGGATCAAGGGGAGTGTCTCCGGACGTTCCAAGCACCTCTTTTCGATCCACAAGAAAATGGAGCGGCAGGGGGGGGATCTGGATCAGATTTATGACCTGATCGCCTTTCGTATCCTTGTCGATTCGATCCGCGAATGCTATGGCGTTCTCGGCATCATTCATTCGGTGTGGAAGCCGATTCCCGGGCGCTTCAAGGACTACATCGCCATGCCCAAGGCGAACATGTACCAGTCGCTGCATACGACGGTTATCGGTCCGCACGGTGATCGCATGGAAGTCCAGATCCGCACCGAGGAAATGCACCAGATCGCCGAAGAGGGTATCGCCGCTCACTGGAAATACAAGGAAGGCAAGGGAGTCACCGCGACCGGCCGGGATGACAACCGCTTCCGCTGGTTGCGCCAGTTGCTCGAGTGGCAGCAGGAGGTCAAGGACTCCAAGGAATTCATGGACTCGGTCAAGGTCGACCTCTTTCCTGAAGAAGTCTATGTATTTACTCCCAACGGCGACGTCAAGGAGCTGCCCAAGGGGTCGACCCCGATCGATTTCGCCTACAGTATCCATACCGATGTCGGCAGCCGCTGTGTCGGGGCCAAGGTCAACGGCAAGCTGGTCCCTTTGAAGACCACGTTGAAAAACGGCGACATGGTCGAGGTCTCTACCTCGCCCAACCAGACGCCGAGCAAGGACTGGCTGGCGTTTGTCCGCACTTCCAAGGCGCGCAACAAGATCCGCAGCTGGGTCCAGCAGGAACTGCGTGAGAAGAGTGTCGAACTCGGGCGTGGACTGCTGGAAAAGGAGCTGCGTAAGTACGACTGCAGCCTCAAGCGGGTGCTGGCTTCCGGTGAATTGACCGCGGCTGGCGAAGAGCTGGGCTTCCATTCCATCGATGACATGGTCGCTGCGATCGGTTACGGCAAGGTTCCCTTGGGCCAGGTCATCAGCCGGGTCGTGCCGCAGGAAAAACTTAAGGCCGAACGTCCCAAGGTGGGCAAGATCGGCAAGGTTATCGATAAGATCCGCAAGAAGCCCTCGAGCGCCATCAAGATCCATGGGGTGGAGGATATCATGGTGCGCTTCGCCAAGTGCTGCAGTCCGCTTCCCGGCGATCCGGTGATTGGGTTCATCACCCGCGGCCGCGGGGTGACGGTGCATGCGATCGTTTGCCCCCATGTGCGTGAGCTTGACCCTGAACGACGAGTCGAGGTTGAATGGGACCGCAAGAAGAAGGCGACCCGACCGGCCAAAATCCGCGTTCACTGCGTCAACCAGAAGGGGATGCTGGCCGGAATCACCGGCGCCATCACCAACTGTGAGGCCAATATTACCAGTGCCCAGGTTCAGTCAACGCCCGATGACCGCGGTGTCAACATTTTTGAAGTCGATGTTCAGGATCTCGAACACCTGAACCTCGTCATTAATGCGATCATGAAAATCAAGGGTGTTTATAAAGTTGAGCGGATGCGCCATTGAGGCGTTTACCCACGGAGGATTCCATGCCTATCGAAAAGATTGAAACCGCTGCCGCCCCTGCCGCAATCGGACCCTATTCACAGGGGGTGCGGGCTGGAGACTACGTCTACTTTTCCGGTCAGATCCCGCTTGAGCCGAAGAGCGGAACGGTAGTGACCGGTGGTATTGAAGCCCAGGCCGGGCAGGTGATGAAGAACATGGAGGCGGTGCTGAAGGGCGCCGGTCTTTCATTCGCGCAGGTGGTCAAAACGACCATCTACCTGACCGACCTGAATGATTTCGCAGTGGTCAACGATATTTACGGGAGTTTTTTTGCGGGGGTTTATCCGGCGCGGGCAACCGTTCAGGTTGCTGCATTGCCGAAAGGTGTTTCCGTGGAGATCGAATGGGTCGCCTACTGCGGTTAGGGCAGGGGATGGTTGAATCGCATAAACAAAAGAGGGGGAGCCGGTTGGGCTCCCCCTCTTTTGTTTAAAGAGCTTTGGTCACAGCACCGGAGCGAATGCAACGGGTGCAGACCTTGATGGAGCGCACAGTCCCCTTGTCTACGGCTTTAACCTTCTGCAGGTTCGGATACCATACCTTGCGGGTTTTGTTATGTGCATGACTGACGTTGTTGCCGGTCGTCGGTTTTTTTCCACAAATTTCACAGATCTTAGCCATCTTTAATATCCTCCTGGAAGTTTGGAACGCAATTATCTACCATGGTTGCGGCCGTATTGCAACCCTTTTTTATGGAAATTATACGCAGGTGGGGGCTTTTAATCCCGCGGCTTGTCTGCCCGCAACAGATGCCTGGCCAAAGCGAAGCCGGTCATGATTTCACCGGTGCTGCCCAAATGGGGCAGGGCATCCATCCCACTGCCAAGCAGCAGATTCTTCCTCAGCCTTAGCCGCTGTGCGGTGCCCGGAAAAGCACTGCAGGCCGGCCAGCGTGAATCACCGGCGGTTGCTTCGCCGGTGGGCGCAGGAAAGAGATTGAACGATGCAAAGGGCAGAATGCCGGCCAGTTGTGAACGCAGTTCATCGTCGTTTGGCGCGGCCAGGCCGACAGCAGCCCTGGATTCCGTTGTGCAGACCGTACCCGTTGGTGTCGGCGTCAGGGTAACTCGTAGCGGTTGCGGATCGGCCAGAATGACTCGGGATGCCAGCACCGGGGCAATCCCCAGGAGGATGGGCGATGTCTTCCATCGACAGGGGGGCTGCTGCTCCCCGAACAGTTTTTGATCACTTTCCGGCAGTACCTTGGCTGCCAGGGGACTGCCGACAAGGAGAACGTCGGCTGAGCAGGCTTTGTCGCTTTTCAAGAGTATTCTGCCGTCGCTGCCGATCTCTTTGATGGTTTCCAGCGGTTCGCAGCCGCCGTGAAACTGCTCATAGCGGCGCTGCAGCAAGTCATCGAGGGCAGACCTCGAGATCCCCTGGGCCTGGCAGGCGCTGCTCCAGAGCAACGCCCCTTCGGCGATGGTCAGACGGTCTGTCGAAGCCATGGCCAGGCCTGAAAAAAGCGCCTCCAGGCAGGCGCGCGGCGCCGGATCGATGATTTCATCAAGCAGGCTTGCTAACGGTTTTCGCAGGGTCCGCCAGCTAATACGGCTCAGCAGCAATTTTCGGCGGAAACGCAACCGGCCGGCAAGGTCGAACAGGGGAAGTCCGCCACAGTCAAGCAGGAGGGTTTCGAGTCGGGCACCCACGGTGACAAGGGAATCCAGGATGCGCGCGACCTGCTGGTGGGATGAGGGAAATTCGCGGCGCAACTCATCGGCCAGCAATTGTTTGCCATGCAATTCGAGCCGGCTCTCTTTTGTGATGACCTGGAGTCTGCGCGGGGTGGTGAGGCAGTTGCGCCCCCCGAGCTGATCTAATACCTGGCCCAGGTGGATGGAGTTGAACAGCCATGGCGTGACGGGGGAATTGGGCTGGCGGAAGGTCAGAACCTTTTTGCCGGCTTTGGCAAGCAGTACGGCAGCCAGGCGCGCTGCGAGGCTTTCGCCGAGGATGATAATGTCGTAGTGATGATGATGCACGATAATTGATGCTCGAAAAAAGAGGTCCAGGCCCTTTTGCTGGCCGTGCTGTTACAGGTCTTCTTCGCTGCAGACGTGCAGCCCTTCTTGCCTGAGCAGGGCGCAGGCAACCCCCTGGCCTTCGATAATGCTGTCGCCGAGATAGACCTGATGGACGCCGCAGGACGGGCTCCGCTCCTTGAGCAGGGCTTGCGTGCAACCGCAGAGCCGGGCGATTTTCAGGGTTTCGCGCGCACCCTGGATAAAGACATCGGTCATATCATTGTCCGCCGCGTTGACGACAGAACCGGTGCCAGCGAGAACCCTTTCGCCATCACCACAGGCGAAACGGCTTGCGGGCCGCGGGGTAGGCAGGCCGGCAAGCTGTTCCGGACAGACGGGAACCGGTGTCAGGTCATGTTGAGCAAGATATGAAAATACTTTTTCATTTCGCTTGGAACGGCCATCATAGCGGCTCTGAAGGCCGAGCAGGCAGGCGCTGACCAGGATCGGGGGCATAGTCCTCTCGCTATTCGTGCAGCAGCGGGAGTCAGACGCCCGCTGGGATCAACATATGGCAGGGTTGGCCAGGGACTGTGGGCACCAGTCGTCGGGAGGGTCTATGCAGACCCGCCGTCCACTCACCCGCAGGCGGCCTTCGGCGAAAAGCTGGATGGCACGGGGGTAGATCTGGTGCTCCTGTTCGAGAATCCGGGCGGAAAGGGTCGCTTCCGTATCGGAGTCAAGTACCGGCACAGCAGCCTGGATGATGATCGGTCCGGTGTCGGTGCCGGTATCGACGAAATGGACCGTGCAGCCGGAGATGCGGACCCCGTATTCCAGGGCTTTGCGTTGTACGTGCAGTCCGGGAAATGCCGGCAGCAGTGCCGGGTGAATGTTCATGATGCGATTGGGAAACGCCTCGACGAAGATTTCTGAGATGATCCGCATGAAGCCGGCCAGGATCACCAGGTCGACTTTGGCGTTCTGCAGGGCGCTGACCACCCGGTGATCGAACTCTTCGCGGCTGGCATAGCTGCGGTGATCAATGCAGGCAACCGGGATGCCGGCCTTGCTGGCGCGCTCGAGGGCTCCGGCGTCCTGATTGTTGCTGATGACCAGTACGATTTCGGCCGGCAGCGAGCCGTCCTGGCAGCGATCGATGATCGCCTGCAGGTTGGTTCCGCCGCCGGAGGCGAGGGCGCCGATGCGCAGTTTTTTGCTCACGGAAACTCCTTGGTCAGACCAGGACAACGCCTTCTTCATCGGCGCCGCACTTGGCGATTTCACCGATCAGGTACGATTGTTCCTTGAGGCCGGACAGGCGGACCATGATGTCGTCAGCTTCTGCTTCGGGGACCACGATGGCCATGCCGATGCCGTAGTTGAAGGTGCGGTACATCTCGTTTTCAACGATGTTTCCCCCTTCGCGCAGCAGCTCGAAGATCGGCAGCTTGGGCCAGCTGTTCTTTTCGATGACCGCCTGGCAGTGGCGGGGCAGCACTCGCGGAATGTTCTCGGTGAGGCCGCCGCCGGTGATGTGGGCCATTCCCTTGATCTGGAAATCCCGCAGCAGGTTCAGGATGGTTTTGACATAAATCTTGGTCGGGGTCAGCAGTTCGATGCCAAGCGGATTGGCCAGTTCAGGCAGGGTGCTGTCAATCGTCAGTCCCATCCGTTCGAAAAAGACCTTGCGGGCCAGGGAGAACCCGTTGGAGTGCAGGCCGCTCGAACCAATGCCGACGATCTTGTCGCCGACCGTGATGCTGGAGCCGTCGATAATGCGACTGTTATCAACCACGCCGACCGTGAAGCCGGCCAGGTCGTATTCACCATCCCCATACATGCCGGGCATTTCGGCAGTCTCGCCGCCGATCAGCGCGCAGCCGGCCTGGACACACCCTTCGGAGATGCCCTTGACGATTTCCGTCGCTTTTTCCGGCGAAAGTTTGCCGGTGGCCAGGTAATCGAGAAAGAAGAGGGGCTCGGCTCCTTGAACCACGATATCATTGACGCACATGGCGACCAGATCGATACCGACCGTGTCATGCTTATCGGTCATGAAGGCCAGTTTCAGCTTGGTACCGACTCCGTCGGTCGAAGCGACCAGGGTCGGTTTTTTGTATTTTTCGGCATTCAGGGAAAAGAGGCCGCCGAACCCACCGATATCGGTCAGAACTTCTGGCCGGGAGGTTGCTTTGACCAGTGGTTTGATCATCTGCACGAAGCGGTTGCCGGCATCAATGTCGACCCCGGCGTCCTTGTAGGTCGTAGTGTCCTGCTTGTTCAATGGTTTGGCTCCTCGTCTGGAAAAGTGGCTATTTTTTAAAACATTCCGCCTACATTTGTCAACGGCAAAGTCCCCGGCCGCGGCAATTCAAAACGAATAATTTCTTTACAGACAAAAGACCTGTATTTTATGATGCAAAGTCTTTATGGTCAGTTCTGGCCGGTGGCGACGGGCCCGTCATGCGCGCAGCGTGTAACTGTTATAGTGGGAATTTCAGGGGGTGAATTTCCGATTTGGCCAACGATTCAGACGACAGCTTACATTATAACATCCGTCCGATGGAAAAAAAGGATCTGGATGCAATCGTCGCCGCCGAGCGGCTCTGTTATGATTTCCCCTGGTCGGCAGACCAGTTTCTGCGGGAACTCGACAATCCGCTTGCTGCGGTTGACCTCCTTTTTATCGGGCGTCAGCTGGCCGGATATCTCTGCTCCTGGCTTATCTGCGGGGAATTGCATATCCACAACGTGGCGACGCTGCCGCAATTCCGCCGTCTTAAGGTTGCCGCCCGGCTGATGCGCCATGCGATGGCACGTTGCCCTGCCGAAGATCTGGAGAGGGTTTTTCTCGAGGTTCGGATCAGCAATGCCGGGGCGATCGCACTCTATAAATCGCTTGGCTTTTCCGAGGTCGGCATCCGGAAGGATTATTACCCGGGCGGAGAAGACGCGATATTGATGGAACTGAACATTGACCGGTCAAAGCAGGGTTTTTTATACATAAAAGGAGAAAGTTACGACGCATGAATAATTTCAAAACCATCATTCTGTCCAACCACGAGATCTCTCCCGGATATTTCCGGATGCGGATTTTGGCTCCTGAATTCGGCAAGGGGGCACGTCCCGGGCAATTTATCATGTTTCGGGTGCAGACCTCACTCCCCCCCTTGCTGCGCCGACCATTCGGTATTTTTCAGACCGGGTTTCTGCCGGCCGACTGCGATGGCCAGCCACCCAAGGAGTATCTGGAAATCCTCTATAAAGTCGTCGGCAGCGGTACCGCCATCATGAGCGGACTGCACGAAGGCGATCGGGTCGAAGTGCTCGGGCCGCTGGGGCGGGGATTCGACATGGGTACCCCGGGAAGCGAGAAGATCCTGGTCGGCGGCGGCATCGGCCTGGTGCCGCTCTACATGCTCGCCCGTGAACTGGTTAAGACCAGCAAGGTGCGCCTGCTGATGGGCGGACGTCGGCGTGATGACATCATCGTGGTGACCGAGTTCGAGCGACTCGGCGTCGAAACCTACGTGTCCACCGAAGACGGCAGCCTCGGTGAAGAAGGCCTGGTCACCCAGGTGCTGGAGCGCAAGCTGAAGAAATATCCCGAAGCCGATGTCTATGCCTGCGGACCGACGCCGATGCTCGAGGCGGTGCAGCGGATCTGCTCGGCGCACCAGGTCCCCCTCCAGGTATCCCTTGAAGCACTGATGGCTTGCGGGGTCGGCGCCTGTCTCGGCTGCGTGGTCAAGGGGGCCGGACATACGGATCTGACCCCCCGCTACCTGTGCACATGCAAGGAAGGCCCGGTATTCCGGGCCGAGCAGCTCGATTGGCAGAAAATGGGACAGGAAGAAGGCTACTGTGAGGGGTGCAAATCATGACCGGATGTGCGATGAAGACAGAGAAGAACGCCAAACGCCCGAACCTGGCCGTGGAAATCGCCGGGATCAAGCTGAAAAACCCGGTCATGCCGGCTTCGGGCACCTTCGGCTACGGTGAGGAATATGCCCCCTACCTCGATCTTGAGCAGATCGGCGCGATCGTGACCAAGGGCCTGTCGCTGAACCCGAAGGCCGGCAACCCGACGCCGCGCATCGCCGAAACCACCAGCGGCATGCTCAACGCCATCGGCCTGCAGAATGTCGGCGTCGACGATTTCATCAAGCATAAACTGCCCTTCCTGCGGGAAGTCAACACCCCGGTGATCGTCAACTTTTTCGGCAATACCTTAGAAGAATATGGTGAGGTTGCCAAACGGCTGTCCGATATCCCCGAAGTCGCCGGCCTTGAACTGAACATATCCTGCCCCAACGTCAAGCAGGGGGGGATCGTCTTCGGCACCGATCCGAAGGCGGCCGCCGAAGTCGTCAGCCTGGTGCGGAAAAGTTCGAATAAGCCGCTGATCGTCAAGCTGACTCCCAACGTGACCGACATTACCCTGGTCGCAAGAGCGGCGGCGGAAGCCGGAGCCGATGCGCTCTGCTGCATCAACACCCTGACCGGCATGGCGGTGGACGTCAAGACCCGCAAGCCGCGCCTGGCCAACAAGACCGGCGGCCTGTCCGGACCGGCCATCCGCCCGGTGGCTGTGCGTATGGTGCATCAGGTGGTCCAGGCGGTCAATATTCCGGTGATCGGGGTCGGCGGTATCTTCTGCGCCATGGACGCCCTCGAATTCCTGATTGTCGGGGCCACGGCCGTGCAGGTCGGCACCGCCAACTTTGTCGACCCCCGGGCGATGCTGAATGTCGTTGAAGGGCTCGAAAAATTCTGCATCGACGAAGGCATCTCCGACATCCGCGAACTGATCGGCAGCATCAAGCTGTAAAGAGTGAGGCGTGAGGAGTTATCCTCACGCCTCACCTTTTTTTTCTCACTCCTCACGGGCCCTATGGAAGTCATTACAACCCACGTCAATTCAGATTTTGATTGTCTGGGCGCCATGATTGCCGCCAGAAAGCTCTACCCGCAGGCCGAAATGGTCTTTGCCGGCTCCCAGGAGCGCAGCTTGCGGGCTTTTTTTCTTAAAAGCGCTTTTTACGCACATAATTTCAAGCGGGTTCGGGATATCGAACTCGACGCGGTCACCCGCCTGATCCTGGTCGATGTCAGGCAGTCGTCCCGAATCGGCCCCTTTGCCGCCGTTGCCGAGCGCGACGGCGTCGAGCTGCATATTTACGACCATCATCCTTTGGGGGCCGGCGACCTGAGGGGAACGCTCGAATGCATCGAGCCGGTCGGCGCAACGGTGACGGTCTTTGCGCACCTGTTCATAGAGCGGGGCATCGTGCCGAGCCCGGAAGAGGCGACCCTGATGATGCTCGGTCTCTATGAAGATACCGGCAGCCTCCTCTTTTCTTCAACCACGGTTCGGGATTTCCAGGCGGCGGCCTTCCTGCTGTCGCACGGAGCCAACCTCAACACCGTCGCCGACTTTTTAACCCAGGAACTCACGACCGACCAGGTCGCCCTGCTCAACGAGCTGATCAATACCAGCACCCTCCTCAATGTCAACGGCGTCGATGTGACCCTCGCGCACGCCTCGGTCGACCATTTTGTCGGTGACCTTGCCGTTCTCGCCCACAAGCTCAGGGACATGGAAAGCCTCGATGCGCTGATTATCGCCGTCCGCATGGAGGACCGCATCTTCATCGTCGGCCGCTCGCGCATCCCTGAAGTGCCGATGGGGAAAATCCTCGCCGAACTCGGCGGGGGAGGGCACGCCTATGCCGCGTCGGCCACCGTTCGCGACATGACCCTGATCCAGGTGCTTGAACGCTTTCCAACGCTGCTCCTGCATCATGTCAATCCCCGCTGGAAAGCCCGCCACCTGATGTCCGCTCCGGTGAAGACGATTTCCGATCAGGCAACCATCGGCGATGTTCGCCAGATTCTCACCCGCTACGGGTTCAGCGCACTGCCGGTGGTCTCTGCAGAAGGGACTGTGGTCGGGATCATTACCCGGCAGGTTGCCGAAAAGGCGGCCCATCACCAACTGAGCCAGGTTTCCGTGCAGAAGTACATGAGCGGCGAGTTCCAGGTGGTGGCCCCGGATGCCCCGGCGGAGCTGCTGAAAGAACTGATCGTCGGCCATAACCAGAGGTTTGTTCCGGTTATGGACAAGGGTGCGCTGGTGGGGGCGATCACCCGCACGGATCTGCTGCGGCACATGGTCTCAGGGGTACGTTCGGCGCCCATCACCCCGTTTGGTTCTGAACCGGCGACCCACCGTGGAGGGATCAAGCGCCGCCAGGTTCAGCGCCTGCTGCGCGAACAGCTCAGTGACGAGATGCAGGCTATCCTGAAGCAATGCGGGGAGGTCGGCGATGATCTGCAGGTTTCGATCTTCGCCGTCGGCGGATTCGTCCGCGATCTGCTGCTGCGGCAGGACAACCTCGACGTAGATATCGTGGTCGAAGGGGATGGTATTGCCTTCGCCCAGGAATTCGCCCGCCGTTACGACTGCCGGGTCAGGGCTCATCACAAATTCGGCACCGCCATCGTCATCTTCCCGCAGGGGTATAAACTCGACATCGCCTCGGCGCGTATGGAGTATTACCTGGAGCCTGGAGCCCTGCCGACGGTAGAGCATTCGTCCATCAAGCTCGATCTCTATCGGCGCGATTTCACCATCAATACCCTGGCGATCGCCCTCAACGGCAAGGAGTACGGTGAACTGCTCGATTTCTTTAGTGGGCAGCGCGATCTGAACGACAAGGTGTTGAGGGTGCTGCACAACCTCAGCTTCGTCGAAGACCCGACCCGGGTCTTTCGCGCCATCCGCTTCGAACAGCGTCTCGGTTTCCATCTCGGCTCGCATACCGACAGCCTGCTGCGTAGCGCGGTGCAGATGGGCTTTATGGACAAGGTCGGCGGCAGCCGGGTGTTCAATGAATTGACTATTATTTTCAAGGAGGCCAATCCTCTGCCGGCGGTCTTCAGGATGGCGGAACTCGATTTGCTGCAGTGCATCCATCCGTCGTTATCGTTCAATGAGCGCAAACGCCGCATTTTTGAAGCAGCCAGCCAAGCCGTACTCTGGTACGAGTTCCAGCATGCCGATGAGGACCTGCAACGTTGGCAGGTCTATTTTCTGTGCCTGTTCGCCGATCTCGAGCAGGCGGCAATCCACGGAATCAGCAGGCGGCTCGACATCCCGGTCCGGTTTCAGGAACTCTTCCGCAGCCAGCGCAGCCGCGCCCACCAGGTCCTTCGGCAGCTGGCTCGGCGTCACGGCAGCGCTACCCCACCGAAGCCAAGTGAACTGTATCGCTGGCTGCACCCGCTTTCCTCCGAGGCGCTGCTGTATATCATGGCTCGCATCGGAGAAGACGAGGTGCGGCGCTGGGTTTCCCGTTTTGTGACCCACATGCGCCAAGTCAAACCCCTGCTGGATGGCCACGATCTCAGGCGCCTCGGGATACCTCCCGGCCCGTGCTACAAAAAGATTCTCGATGCACTTCTGGAGGCCCGCCTCAACGGCAAGGTGGTATCCTTCGAAGATGAAATTGCCCTGATCGACAAACGTTTTCGTCCTTCGGCCAAACAGGAGTAAGAATGCCTGAAAAATGGTCGGAACGCCTCAAATGTCTCACGTTTCGAGGACGACGGTTCATTGACTTCCGGAGCCGCTTCTGTTACAAAGGCGAAGACATTTTGCGATTGGATTCATGGATTTATGGAACATATACTGGCAAAAATATCCATCATGCTGGTTCCGGCCCTGCTGGCCATCACCCTGCATGAGGTTGCCCATGGGTACATTGCTGAACGGCTTGGCGATCCGACGGCCCGGTTGCTTGGCCGCCTGACCCTGAACCCCTTCAAACACCTCGACCCGATCGGTACGGTGGCGCTGCTCTTCGTCGGCTTCGGCTGGGCCCGCCCGGTTCCGGTCAATTTCAGCAACCTGCGGCACCCCAAGAAAGACATGATCTGGGTGGCCCTGGCGGGCCCGCTGATCAACTTCAGCCTGGCGATCCTGTCTGTGCTTCTGCTCAAGGCGCTGACCTTTCTCGGCGGCATTTTTTCATCGGGCACGGTGGCGGCCGTTCTGCAGCCGCTCTCGCTGATGGCCGCTTTCAGCCTGTATATCAACGTCATCCTGGCGATTTTCAATATGCTGCCCATCCCGCCGCTGGACGGCGGCCGGGTGCTGATCGGCCTGCTCCCCGAAAAGCAGGGTGATTTCCTGGCCCGCTTCGAAGCGTTCGGTTTCGTCATCCTGATCTTCGTCATCTTCGCCACCCCGGTATGGCGGGTTCTCCTGCAGCCGGTGATCTCGTTTATTGTCGGCATGATGGCGGGAAGCGACATTTATGTCGTGGTGCGCGTCGTCAATTTCCTGTTCAGTCACTGAGCGGTTAGATGCCTTACGATATCAAGATCGATAATTTCGAAGGGCCTCTCGATCTGCTATTGCATCTCATTCGCAAGAACGAGATGGATATCTACGATATCCCGATCGCCGAAATTACCGGTCAATACCTGGCGACCATCGACGCCATGAAGAGCCTGAATCTTGATATTGCAGGCGAATTCCTGCTGATGGCGGCGACCCTGGTGCATATCAAGTCGCGTCTGCTGCTGCCGCAATCCGAAGATGAGGTCACCGAAGAAGATGAGGATGATCCCCGGGCTGAACTGATTCGGCGACTGCTCGAATATCAGAAATACAAAGAGGCGGCCACCGAGCTGGATTCACGCCAGGTGCTCGGCCGCGATGTGTTTGCCCGCAAGTTTCCCTCTCCGGAGTTGGCAGAGCTGGAAGAAGATGAGTTTCAGGCCGTCGGTCTTTACGACCTGGTGGATGCCTTGCGCGGGCTGATTCGCAATATTCCCGAAGCGACCTACCACGAGGTGACCTTCGAGCAATTGTCGGTCACTGAACGGATTAACCAGATACTGTCCCAGTTGGCCGGCAAGGAGAATCTGTCCTTTGCCGACCTGTTCACCCCGTCACCGAGTCGTCACGAGATTGTGGTGTCCTTCCTGGCCATGCTGGAACTGGTGAAACTAAGAATGGTTCGCCTTCTGCAGAATTCCCGTTTCGGCACCATCTGGCTCTTTCCGGCGGTCGCTGATGACTCTGCAGCCGGTCTTGACTTTGACGAGGATGCCCTTGGATATGGTTGATCTGAAACCGATTGTCGAGGCCCTGATTTTCGTTTCCGAATCCCCGGTAAGGGCGGATCAGATCGCCGAGGCGCTGGATGTGGAAAAACAGGTGGTGGCTCCCCTGCTGCGTCAGTTGTGCAGCGACTACGCAGACGGCAGCCGCGGGATTATCCTTGAAGAAACCGCCGGCGGCTTTCAGTTTCGGACCCGCCCCGAGTATGCCGAATGGGTTCGCCGTCTGAGTCGCAACAAGCCGTTCCGTTTTTCCCGGGCGGCGCTGGAAGCTTTGGCGATCATTGCCTATCGCCAGCCGATCACCCGGGCCGAAATCGAATATCTGCGTGGCGTCGATTCCGGCGGGGTGCTGAAAACCCTGCTCGACAAACACCTGGTACGAATCCTTGGCAAGAAGGATGTGCCGGGTCGCCCAATGATATACGGAACCTCCCGCGATTTCCTTGAACTCTTCGGTCTCAAGGACCTGTCGGGCCTGCCCACTTTGAAGGAATTCAGCGAATTGGCTCTCGAAGCTCCGCCATCCGCTGATGACGCTCTCTGATTTTATGCCGCCGTGACCGCTTTTGTAGGCGGTCACCCTTTTTTCAGGTCAACCATGAAACAACGGATCCAGAAGATTATTGCCAGCGCCGGCCTGGCTTCCCGCAGGCAGGCCGAAAAATGGATTGAAGAAGGGAGGGTCAGGATCAACGGCTGTCTCGCGACTCTAGGCGATAGTGCGGACCCCGACAATGACCGGATCGAAGTGGATGGCAAGCCGATCGAGGTTGAATCGGAAAAATACTGCATTCTGCTGCACAAGCCGGTTGGTTACGTGACTACGGCTAAAGATCCCCAGGGAAGACCGGTCGTGGTCGACCTGGTGCAGAACCTTCCGGTTCGACTCTACCCGGTCGGGCGTCTTGACCTCAACACCAGCGGGTTGCTGCTGTTGACCAATGACGGCGACCTGGCGCAGCATCTGGCCCACCCCCGCCATGGTGTCGAAAAGACCTACCTGGCCCGGGTTCGCGGTGCCGTTTCACCACAGACCGTGCAACAGCTCGCTTCCGGGGTGAAGCTCGAGGATGGCTTGACCGCGCCGGCACGGGTCGAGGTCACCCGTCAGCAGGGAACGAACAGCTGGGTCAAGATTACCATTCGAGAGGGGCGCAACCGGCAGGTGCGGCGGATGTTCGAGGCGCTTGGTCACGCGGTGAGCCGCCTGCAGAGAATTGAATTCGGCTTTCTGACCCTCGAAAACCTGGCTCCCGGCCAGTATCGGCGTCTATCGAAGGCTGAAGTTGCGAGACTGAAGCAGCTTTAAGGGGGGCGGGCATTTCATCGCTAGCATGAAGGGTTGATCTGGCTGGCGCGGCGGCGGCCTTCTGTTCCCTGTCTGGTCTCTTTGGTTTAACTTGACACTCTTGCCGGTGATGGTTTAGATTTCAATAATATTCTTTATTTTTCAGCGGGATGGTCACATTGACAAAAAAAGAAAAACTTCTTGCTTCAGCTCAAAAAAGCCTGCAGAAGGGTCAGATATCCAAGGCCATTAAAGACTACCAGAAATTGGTGGAACTTGAACCCAACGACCTTCGCAACCGTCAGAAGCTCGCCGAACTCTATAATCGCTCCAAGATGCCCGCACTGGCGATCGAAGAATTTCAAAAAGTAGGCAAGCATTACACGGATAACGGCTTTTTCCTGAAGGCCATCGCTGTTTACAAGCAGATCCAGCGGATCGATGCGGGACGTGACGAAGTTTATCTCAAACTAGCAGAATTGAACGAAAAGCAGGGGCTGATCGGCAACGCCCTGGCGGAATACCGGAGCCTGATCGCTCTCTATGAAAAATCCGGGGATTCGGAAGGGGCTGTCAAGGTTCTGCAGAAAATGAAGAGCCTTGACCCGGAAAACTTGAATATCCGGGTCAAGTTGGCCGAAACTTTTGCCAAAAAGGGCAGGCAGGACGAAGCGCTGGAAGATTTCCAGGATGTCCTTAAGGTTCTGCAGGCCAAAAAGGATAGTGTCAAGATCCTCAAGCTGCATGAGATTTTCGTCGGCTTTTTCCCTGAGCAGGAATCCATCAAGGCTGGACTGGGACAGGCGCTTATCCAGAAGGGGGATGTCGACAAAGGCATTTCTCTGCTGGAGCCGCTGCTCGAAGCCGACCCTGCCCACCAGGGGATTCTGCGCTCCCTGGCTGAAGGGTATCGGAAAAAGGGCGAACACGTCAAAGCGGCGACGCTTTATTCCCGTCTTGTCGCCAGTTATCCCGGCGATCTTGATCTTCGCGAACTACAGGTTCAGGCCTGCCTCGACGGCGGCACCCTTGACCAGGCGCTGAAGATTCTCGAAGAAACCAAAGCCGCCTTTTTCGAAGCCGACAGAGTTCCCAGGCTGAAAGAATATTATGAGCAACTCCGTGATCTTCTGCCTGGTGAAGAGCGTGTCGTGGCGACCCTGCATTCCATTTACGAAGTCAGCGGAGAAGGCGGCAAGCTGTTTGATATGCTCTCGGCAGGAAAGTCTGATGCAGCCTCGGCAGGGACAGCGGTAAAGCCCCCGTTTGAAGCGGCGGATGAATTTGAAGAGCTTGATTTCGGCGATAATTCCGTCGCAACTGCCGACGAAGTCCCTTTAGCGGAACCGGAACCCGAGGTTGAAGAACTGGAAGAAATTCCCCTGGAATTTCTGCAGGAGGTAGACGGGGAAGCCGCAGTCGGGGAGGTTGATACATCAGGGGAGGAAGAAGAGCTTTCCCTTGAACTGGAAGTCGATGATGCTTTCGGTGACCTTCAGTTCGATTCCCCCGAAGAGCCTGTGGCCGCTGGCCCTTTAAAAGGTGAGACACTTGAGCTGAACGATGAAGAACTGTCCTTCTCTTTCGATGACGAAGAGACCAGCGACGCTCCTGCCGAAACAGAGAGCTTGCCCGACTTTGACTCGACCGGCAGTGCCGTTGCCGGTGATGTCACCGCGCAGATCGAAGAGGCGGGCTTTTACCTGACCCAGGGGTTGTTCAGCGATGCGGAACGGGTTTGCACGGAACTGCTGGCCGCTCAACCGGAATGCCGGGAGGCCGAAGAACTGCTCGCCGATATCCGTTCCCGGCGGGAACAGGGCGCTGCGGGTCTGACGTCGGGCGAAGATGACTTCTTCAACTTTTCGGCCGAGGTGATGGCCGAGGTGGAGGATGCAGTAGAAATCCCCGCTCCCGCCGCGGTCAAAAAGAGCCGCTATGCGATGGAAGGGGAATTCTCCCAATTCAAGAAGGGCGTCGAAGAACAGATCGGTTCCGAGGATGCCGAGTCCCATTTCAACCTGGGTATTGCCTATCGTGAAATGGGGCTGATCGATGACGCCATTGGCGAGTTCAATCATGCGATGAAGGACCCTGCGAGGCGATTCGATTGCCTGACCCTCAAGGGCATCTGCCTGCTGGATAAGAAAGACTTCGAAGGGGCCGAAACCTCGTTCAAGCTCGGCCTGTCGACTTCCGGCCTGGCCGAAAACCAGCGAATCAGTCTCTTTTACGAACTCGGACTCCTGTATGAAGCCTGGGACCGCCCCCTCGACGCCCTGGACAGCTTCCAGAGCGCCGCGGATGTCGACCTCTTTTTCCGCAACGTGCGGGACAAAATCCAAGGGCTCAGAAACCGCCTGGGGATGGAAGATGGCGATGACGGCGATTCGAACGAAGGTGGTGGGGGTAAAGACCGGGTATCCTATGTTTGATGGTTTTGAATCCTGACGAAGGGGGCGTTGTGGCATACACGGAATATTTCGGATTGACTCGGGAGCCATTTTCCAACGCGCCGGATGCCCGTTTTTATTTTAACAGCGAACAGCACAGCCAGGCCTTGGTCCGGTTGATGTACGCAGTCGACTCCAACCAGGGGCTGGCGGTCACCATCGGCGGAGTGGGGACGGGTAAAACCACCCTGGCTCGCCGGATGCTCGACAACCTGCCGGAAGACCGTTACGAATCGTCCCTGCTGGTGATGGTTCATTCGGGGATTACGCCGGACTGGATTCTGACCCGGATCGCCATGCAGCTGGGCGTCGAATCCCCGGATGAAGACCGTCTGCCCCTGCTCAAGCAATTGTATGATCGACTGCTTGAAATCGACAAGGCCGGGAAGAGGGCAGTTGTCCTTATCGATGAAGCGCAGATGCTGCAAACCCGTGAATTGATGGAAGAGTTCCGCGGGCTGCTGAATCTCGAAATCCCCGGCAAGAAACTGCTCAATATCGTTTTTTTCGGTCTGCCTGAAGTAGAAGACTGTCTGCGCCTGGACGAACCTCTGGCCCAGAGAGTGGCGGTCAAGTACCACCTGCAGTCCCTTTCTCTCGCGACGACCAAGTCGTATATCAAGCATCGCCTGCAGATTGCCGGTGCCGGTCGCATGCTGTTCGCCCCCGAAGTTATTCCTGTTATTCACCGCTATGCCGGCGGGGTGCCAAGGCTCATCAACACCATCTGTGACAACTGCCTGTTTGAGGCGTTCATGCGCAAACTGTCTGAGGTCGATTTGAAGACCGTGCACAGCGTCGCCGGCGACCTCGGCCTGTTGAGCCAGCCTCTTTCATCCGGCAGCCAGGGGGAAGCGCATGGCGACCTGGATGAAATCGAAAGCATGCTCGACCGTCTCGAACAGCAGATCTGACCGCAGCTCAAATTCACTACTAATTCAGAGGCCGGTTAATCCGGCCTCTGTTATTTTAAGCTGGTACCCATTCCCGTTTCGGAGTTCCATGAAGCAGACGATACAAATTCTTCCTGAACAGCTTTGCAACCAGATCGCAGCCGGCGAAGTCGTGGAACGCCCCGCCTCGGTGGTGAAGGAACTGCTGGAAAATTCGCTGGATGCCGGGGCTTCCGAGATCTGCATCGAGGTCGAGAAGGGCGGGAAACGGCTGATCAGGATCATCGATGATGGCTGCGGGATGGGGCGGGACGATGCCTTCCTCAGCCTGGAACGTCACGCCACCAGCAAGATCCGCAGCGAGTCCGACCTGTTCGCTTTGAACACCCTGGGCTTTCGCGGTGAAGCCCTGCCATCGATTGCCTCGGTCTGCCGGATGCTGCTGCAGACCTGCGCCCAGGACGGGGAAGAAGGCTGGGAAATCTATGCCGAGGGGGGGCAGGTCAAGCGGGCCGGGGCGGTCGGCATTCCGCCGGGAACCAGTATCGAAGTGCGCGACCTGTTTTTTAACACCCCGGCCAGGCGCAAGTTCCTGCGCAAGGACGAAACGGAATTCGGTCACATTGCCGACATTGTCACCCGGCTGGCACTGGCTTCTCCTGAAGTTCAGTTCCGGCTGCTGCACAACGGTCGTCCGCTGATCGAAGTCTACCGGCAAAACGGGCTGGCGGAACGGATCGGGGCACTGCTCGGTCGGCCGCTGCTGCCCGATCTGCTGCCGGTGGCCGCCGATGGCGGCAGCGATCTTAAGTTGCGGGGCTTTGTTTCCCAGCCATCGGTCCACCGTTCGACCACCGGGGCTATGTACACCTTCATCAATGGCCGCTACATTCGTGACCGAGTGGTGCAGCACGCCCTGCTCGAGGGGTATCGCAATGTTCTGGTCAAGGGGCGCTACCCGGTCGTGATCCTTTTTCTCGAAATCGACCCGGCGCTGGTGGATGTCAATGTCCACCCGACCAAGCACGAAGTCCGTTTTCGCGATCAGCGACTGGTCCATGATTTCATTACCAGTGCCGTGCGCGATGTGCTGCGACCTTCGGGCTGGCTGAAAGAAGCGGGGGGCCATCTCGAACCGTCGGCGGCCTTGGCCCCTCCGCCCAATGAAAGCTCCCCCCCCTCCGCTGCTCTGGTGCTCGATCCGGTGCGGAATAGCCGTAAAGAAGTGCAGGAGTCGCTCCAGCTGTACACGCGCGCCGAGCCGCCAGCGATCGATCGTGCCTTCAATCCGCCGCAGTCCCGTCCTCAGCCGGCGGCAGAGGCTGGCGATACGCCGGGGTTTTTCAGCTCGCTGCGGATTATCGGTCAGTACCGCAACAGCTACATCGTCTGCCAGGATGGCAACGACCTGGTTCTGGTCGATCAGCACGCGGCCCATGAGCGGATCGGGTTCGAGCGGTTGCGCAAACAGTTCAGTTCCGGAAACATCGAGCGCCAGTCGCTGCTCTTCCCGGTGGTGATTGAGCTCGATTTCCGTGAGGCCGATCAGTTTGCCGGCCAGATTGAAAAGCTCGATCGACTCGGTTTTGAGATCGAGCACTTCGGCGGCAAGTCGTTCGTACTTAAGGGCGTGCCGCAATGTCTCGAACAGGGCGGCGCCGAACAGCTGGTGAGGGACATCGCGGCCGAAACAACGCTGATCGGCAAAAGCGTCCTCGCGGAAGAATCGCTCGACAAGGTCTTTATCCTGATGGCCTGCCACGGGGTGATCCGCGCCAACCAGGCGCTTTCGATGCCTGAAATGAAAGCCTTGCTTAAGGAAATCGATGCCGTCGACTTCGGAGCGCATTGTCCTCACGGTCGGCCGGTGATGATCCGCCAGAGCCTGTCCGATATCGAAAAAATGTTCAAGAGAAGCTGATGGCAAGCCCGAAACTGCATATGGAACCACGTCCATTGCTGGTCATCTGCGGCCCGACGGCTTCTGGTAAAACCGCCTTGGCCATCGACCTCTGTCGTCATTTCGACATTGAGGTAGTTTCCGCCGACTCCCGGCAAGTCTATCGCGGCCTCGATATCGGCACCGCCAAGGCGACCGCTGAAGAACGCCGCAAGGTGCCCCACCATCTGATTGACGTGGTCGATCCGGATGAAGACTTTTCCGTGGCCGATTTTGTTGGTCTGGCCACAGACGCCGTTGACCAGATTCATGAACGGGGACGCCTGCCGGCCGTGGTCGGCGGTACCGGACTTTACATCAAGGGATTGACTGAAGGCCTGCTGGCGGCACCAGGCGGTGACCGCGCTGTCCGTGACGAATTGCTGGCTATTGAACGTGAGCAGGGGAGCGGCACCCTCTATCGGCGTCTGGGCGATGTTGACCCGCAGCTTGCGGCGAAACTCTTTCCCGGTGACTTGTTGCGGATAGTACGGGCGCTGGAAGTGCATGCCCTTTCCGGCCGCCGGCTTTCCGACTATCAGCAGGAGCACGGTTTCGATGAACGGCCCTATGAGACCCTGAAAATCGCCCTGACCCCTCAGCGGGAGATCCTGTACCGGCGGATCAATCAGCGGGTCGAGCAGATGTTTAACGATGGCTTGCTGGATGAAGTCAGGCAGCTTCTCGACAGGGGATATGCGCCCGAGCTCAAGTCGATGCGGACCATCGGCTACCGCGAATCGATTCTCCATCTACAGGGGCACTTATCCCTCGATGAGGCCATCGCTTTAATCCAGCGCGACAGCCGCCGTTATGCCAAACGGCAGCTGACGTGGTTTCGTCGTGACAATTCGATAATTTGGGTTGATTCCTTTGCGGAGTCTGCTAAAATCCAAAAGTTCATTGAACATTTTATGCATCGTACAAGGAGCGGATATGGCCAAGACCCCTTTTAACATTCAGGATCAGTACCTCAACCAGGCGCGCAAGGAGCGGGTTCGCGTAACCGTCGTGATGATGTCGGGTGAAAAGCTCGAAGGATATATCAAGTCCTTCGACAGCTTTTGCCTCCTCATCGAAAGCGGTGGCGACATTCTGCTGTACAAGCATGCCATTTCTTCGATCACCTCTACGGATGGCTCTTTCCGTCTGCATGGCGGTAAAGACTGAGATCCTCTGAGCTTTCAGCGGGTTTCGAATGATTCACAGGTCCCGGCATGGCGCAGCAAGCGTCATTGTCCGGGACCCTCGTCTTTTAAGCCTGTCGATTTCATCCGCGTCGGATGAAACCAATCTGAAAAGTCCGTGTTTGCTCCTGAAAAGCCGAGCAGGACAGGAATTTTGATACCACGGGGGAGGGGAGTCGTCCCAATGAACCGGAAAATATGGATCACGGCTGGATTCGTATTCAGCCTGCTGCTTTTGACCGGATTCTTTTACCTGATCCGGTCCATTTTCATTCCCTTTCTGCTGGCCCTGATCCTGGCGTATTTTCTCGACCCGGCGGTTGACTGGCTGGAAGAGCGGCGGTTTTCCCGCACCCTCGCGGTAAGCCTGGTCTTCGCCGCATTTCTGACCATCGCCGGAGCGCTGCTCGGCTTTCTCGTCCCTACGGTCAAATCTGAACTTTCCTTTTTGCATAAAGCTTTGCCGGGTTACGTCGACAACCTCTACAATATGGTTCCCTCATCGGTTTTCGAGTGGTTCGGGATTGCCGAGGAGCGGGACCTGCAAAGCCTGATCAACAGGGCCCTGGCCGGGGCAAAAAACCTCTCTTTCGACCTGGTCAACCAGGTGGCCGTATTTCTGTCCCATGCGTTCACCTCGACCTTGAGATTTTTCCTGGCCCTGCTCGGGTATTTCATCATCCCGATCTATCTCTTTTACCTGCTGCGCGATTTCGACCGGATGAAGGATGCCATGGTCGACCTGGTTCCGTTTCGCTGGCGCCAATCGACCATTTCGGTCGGCCTTGAGATTAACGATGTGCTGGGCGGATTTATCCGCGGGCAATTGACGGTCTGTATGCTGCTGGCGGTCTTTTACAGCCTCGGCCTGCTGATTATCGGCATCGATATGCCTTTTGTTATCGGCATCATGTCCGGTGCGGCCTTCATCATCCCGTATCTCGGCACGCTGCTCGGCATTGTCGTAGCCGGAACCATGGCCGTGGTCAAGTACCACGACTTATTGCATCCGGTTCTGGTTGTCGGCCTGTTCGGGCTGGTTCAGGCCCTCGAAGGAGCCGTCATCACCCCGCGCATCGTCGGCGACCGGGTCGGGCTGCATCCCCTCGGGACCATCATCGCAGTGCTGGTCGGCGGCGAACTCTTTGGTTTTCTCGGCCTACTGCTGGCGGTTCCGGTGGCGGCTTCGGTCAACGTCTTGTTCAGGCATGCCCTGAACCGCTATCATCGTTCCGAGTTCCGAGGCTGCGCGCCCGAGCTCGAGGAAGAACCGAATGCTTGAAATACTTTCTGTGGAACCCGGGAGCATCGCCGCCGAGCTTGAGCTGGAAGCAGGCGACAAAATTCTCTCGATCAATAATCAGGTACTCAATGATCTGCTCGATTTTGAGATAGCCTGCCGAGTCGAAGAACTGAGTGTCGAGGTCCTGAAGAAGGATGGCGAACGCTGGCAGCTAGATTTCGAAAAGGATGCCGAAGATACTCTGGGATTGCAGCTCCCCCATCCCGAACCCGCTCAGTGCGGCAATAACTGCATCTTCTGCTTTGTCCATCAGCTGCCTCAGGGGCTGCGCAAATCCCTCTACGTCAAGGATGAGGATTACCGCTTTTCCTATCTGTACGGCGCCTATGTCACCCTGACCAACATCGGCGAGGAGGAGATCCGGAGGATCATCGATCAGCAGCTCTCCCCCCTCTATGTGTCGGTCCATGCTACCGACGAAGACCTGCGCCGGCAACTGCTCGGCCGCAGCGGACCGCCGATCCTCGACCTGCTGCGGCGCCTGACCGCTGCCGGCATCGAGATCCATACCCAGATCGTGGTCTGTCCGGAAGTCAATGACGGCAAGGCGCTGATCCGCACCATCGAGGATCTGTACGCGCTGGCCCCTGGGATTCGCTCACTGGCGGTCGTGCCGGTGGGGTTGACCGGCTTTCGCCAGAACCTTCCCACACTGAGACCGCCGACCGTCGACGAGGCTGGCAACTTGCTGGAGCTGCTGCACGGCTACCAGCGCCGCTTTATCGAAGCGGGCGGGTCCCGGTTTGTCTTTGCCGCCGACGAATTCTACCTGAAAGCCGGGCTGGACTTCCCGGATCTCGATGACTACGAAGATCTCAGCCAGCTCGAAAACGGCGTCGGCATGATCCCCCTGTTCCGGGAAGAGGCCCAGCAGGTTCTGGAAGAAGAAGGAACGCCTGCCGCGCTGGCCTCGCTGACCGTTTCGACGGTTACCGGCCAATCCGCCGCGCCCGAACTGCAGGCTTTTGTCGATGCGCTTGAAAAAAAGACCGGCGCCAGAATTTTTCTGCACGTGATACGGAACGATTTTTTCGGCGGCCATGTTTCGGTGACCGGCCTGATTGCCGGCGCCGATCTCGTCAAGCAGCTTCCTGGCCGGCCGCTGGGGGATGTCCTGTTGATCCCGGACGTGATGCTCAGAGAGGGAGCCGACGTTTTCCTCGATGACCTGTCCTTGGCCGATCTTGAACGGGAACTTAAAGTCCGGGTGGTTAAGATCGACAGTTCTCCCTGGGGGCTGCTCGAAGGCCTTGAAACGTTGTCCTGATTCTGCTCGGGAGTAGCTATGGATGAGCATCTGCGTTGGCAGCAACGTCAGCTGATGGAAAAGTCGGCCGTTGCCCTGGAGAAAAACGGCTTTTCGACGGTTTTATTCAACCACAGGGACGAGGCGGTTCCTTTTCTTCTGAGCTGCGCCGCCGAGGCCGAATCGGTTGGTTTCGGCGGATCCATGACCCTCTCCGAGCTTGACCTGTCCGGCCGCCTTGCTGCCCTCGGAAAAAGAACGCTGGTTCATGGCCTTCCCGAGCTCAGCGCCGAAGAGCGGCGCGTCATCATGCAGCAGCAGCAGAACTGTGACCTGTTTTTCACCAGCACCAATGCCTTGACCCTGAATGGTCAACTGGTGAATATCGATGCTACCGGAAACCGGGTCGGCGCGATGCTGTTTGGTCCGAAGAGGGTCGTCGTGGTGGCCGGCGCCAATAAAATCGCCGTGGATCTCGACAGCGCCCTGGCCAGGGTGAAAAATGTTGCGGCCCCTGCCAACGCCCGCCGGCTAGGATTTGCCACTCCCTGCTCCAAATCCGGTCTGTGCAGCGACTGCGACTCGCCGCAACGGATCTGCCGTATTACCACTATCCTCGACCGGTGTCCCCGCGCCACGGAGATGCTGGTCTGCCTGATCAATCAATCGCTTGGTTACTGAACTTTAAAAGGAATCCGATATGCAGGAACTCGAACTATTGTTAGTCAAAGGGCGGCAGGCCATGGAAAACAACGAATTCGGACAAGCGGTCCGGGCTTTTCGCCAGGCGCTCAAGGGCCACCCCGAGAATGTCGAATGTCTGCAGCTTCTCGGTGAGGCCCTGGCCGAGGACGGCAAACTGTCCGAGGCGATTACCGCGCTTGAAAAAGCGGCCGAACTTGACAGTACGGATCTTGATACCCTGTACACGCTGGGCGATGTCTTGTTCGAATCACGCCAGCCTGACAAGGCTATTCTCACCTATCAACGCATTCTTGAGTTGGACAGCGAAGAAGCCGAAGCGCTGGTGAGCATGGGGCTGGTTTTTTACAGCCAGGACCGGATGGACGAGGCTGAAGCCTGCTACCGCAAAGCACTCAAGCTCGAGCCGGATTCGGTCTTCGCCTTGAACTCGATGGGGGATGTCGCTTATGCCAGCGGGCGCGAGCAGGAAGCCATCGATCTCTATCGTCAGGTTATTGCCCTTGAGCCAGAAGATCCCCAGGGGCACTACAACCTCGCCGAAGTCTATTATGACACCGGTGAGCTGGCGGCGGCGGAAAAGGCCTGTCGCGAGGCATTGCGACTCGACCCGAAATTCGCCTTTGCGTATCTGACTCTCGGCAACCTTTGCCTTGATGAAGAGGAACCCGAAGAGGCCATCAAGCAGTTTCAGGAGTTTTTGCGCCTGGAGCAGTCTGCCGACGCCGAGGATATCCGCAACGAAGTCAAGGCGGTAATCGCGGGACTCAAGGACGAGCTCTAGGGAGACGGGATGGTTCGCGGTTTTGCCATATTGCTGCTGCTGCAATTTCTTGGCGAGTTGATTTCGACTGGCTTGAATCTGCCGATCCCCGGCAACGTTCTCGGCATGGGCCTGCTGTTGCTGGCGCTGAATCTGAAGCTGGTGCGCACCGAGTGGGTTGAAGAGGCGGTGGAGCTGCTGCTGTCGCACCTGGCCCTCTTTTTTGTGCCGGCCGGGGTCGGGGTAATGGTTTATTTTGACCTGATCGCCGCTGAATGGCTGCCGATAGTGGTCTCCACTGTGCTCAGCACCTTTGTGGTGATGGCGGTTACCGGCTGGGTGGCCAGGCTGCTGGAAAAACGGGGAGCACCAGGTGATGCGTGAATTGCTGGGGACGCCCCTGTTCGGCATCGGCCTGACTTTGCTCAGCTACGCCCTGGCCCAGCTGCTCTACCGGCGCACCGGTAGTATTATTTTCAATCCGGTCGCCGTCAGTATTACCGCCATCATCGTTTTTCTTTTGGCCCTGGACATCCCTTATGCTGATTATGCCGTGGGCGGTCGATTTGTCCTCTTTCTGCTCGGCCCTTCGGTGGTCGCCCTCGGGTTTCCGCTGTACACCCGCCGAAAAGAGATCCTGGTCAGAAAAGCGCCGATTCTTATCGGCATACTGGCCGGGGCGCTGACCTCGATCCTGTCTGCTTCGGGGCTGGCCTGGCTGCTCGGCGGAAGCCGCGACGTCGTGCTCTCCCTGGCGCCTAAATCTGTCACCACCCCCATTGCCATCAGCATCGTGGAGAAGATCGGCGGGGTCGCTCCGCTTACGGCCGCACTGGTCGTAGTTACCGGCTGCCTCGGCGCCATGTGCGGCCCCGAGTTCTGTCGTTTGATCGGCGTGAAGGATGCCGCGTCGATGGGCCTTGCCGTGGGAACGGCAGCACACGGCATCGGCACGGCCAGGATGCTTGAGGTCGATCGGCTCGGTGGGGCTATTGCCGGGCTGGCGATCGGCTTGAATGGACTGATCACGGCATTTATCCTGCCGCTGCTGTTTCTGTTGTTTCGATAATCCGATTATCACAAATAAGCACGGGCCGGATGACAATCATCCGGCCCGTGCTGGTTCCTGCGGTACTGCGGCTGAAGATTACTTTTTCTTCTTGCCGGCTGCAGCTTTCTTCGAAGCTTTGAGCGGGTTGACCTTGGCTTCAATGCTGGCGATTTCGACCTTCTGGTGCGTGGCGAAGTTGCAGAGGCCGCTCTTCCATTTCTGCTTCGGGGAAGGGGCAACGGAGCAAACCTGCCCGATGCTTCCGTCTACGATGCGCTCGCAACCCTGGCACGCTTCAACGACGAGTTGACAGCTGTTGCCTTCGAAGATACATCCTTGTTTAGACCAAAAGGTACACTCGGCACCGGGAAGTACAGTCTGACACTGCATGGGTGTTGCCTCCTTGCGTTTGCGTTTTGTCTTTAAGTAAAGGCTACATATAAGGCGTTCTGGGGATTTTGTCAACGTTTTTTTGTTGCGGGTCCAGGTAATCTTCTTGACCCGATGCGGCTCTTTCGCTAGGGTGACGGTTCAAGTCAAGGTGCTGAATGCCGGGAGGTTAAGGTCGTGCCACAAAGTGAATCTACCGCGATTGCGTGGGAAAACAAATGTCGTCGCTGCGGCCGCTGCTGCTATGAAAAAATTGAGTTTGAAGGGGAAGTCTATTATACCGCCACGCCCTGCGAAATGCTTGATCTCGCGACCCGTCTCTGTACCGTCTACGAGAACCACATTTCGGCGCGGCCCGGGTGCACTCCGCTGACGCC
>NZ_JBFHGD010000003.1:0-40144 GCF_041583255.1 Trichloromonas sp.
ACACCCTGGCCCGGGTGATGGTTGCCGCCTGCCGCTCCATGCGCAGCGTCACCGGGCTTGAGCGGGTGGTGTTATCCGGCGGAGTCTTTCAGAATCTGTACCTGACCGAACGTGGCGCGACCCTGCTGCAGGCCGAAGGCTTCGATGTCTACATCCACTCACTGGTGCCGCCCAACGATGGCGGTCTGGCGCTCGGCCAGGCGGTGGTGGCGGGGGCGTCGGCATAAGCACATCGGACCTAGCGCTTATCGCTTTATCTGTTAAAAAGGGTATCCTATTGTAGAGATCAACTGGTCTCATGTCCGACTCAGAATTTATTTATTTATAAATCGGCGAGCACTGAACCAATGTTTGTCAGTAATAATGATTTATTGTGGATGTTAAGGCAGGTTGACGGCCAGAGGGTCAATCGAGAAAAATTGATTCGTAAGTTTATGAATCATGGCATTTACAGCTTGCTGCCTTATTTTGGCGATATAGAATTGTTCTTTGATAGTTCCGACGAAAAGCATGAAATTATAAATAAATTTATTCGTGCTTTGGAATTAAGTCTTAATCAAGAAATAGGTTTTCCTGATGATAATTTGAACAACATAAATTATCGTAGTTTGAAAAAATATCTGCTCCCTGTTCTTGTTCAAGCGATAAAGGGCGAATGTTTTTCTGCTTTAATAAAAGGCACCAGGGTTCGTGTCAGGCCGGATAGTGGTGTGAGTAATGTTAAACCTGGAAGTGAAGGGTTTATTACAGAAAAATTAAATGGCCTTTCAACGGTCAGGTTCTATTCCATCGCCGGACGATATGGCGTCGATACGTTTATAGTGGATATCCCGGATGAAGAACTTCAGGTTTTAACCGTGGACAGCCTGCTGGAGCGGCATCACGACTTTAACGGCGTTGCTCAATATTTTTATAATGATTCCTTGCTGAGGGCTATGAAATCCAGCATGGATTCTTCTGTTTATTCTTTTGCGGCGAACCTCGCGATTAAATTCTTAGCTGATGAAGGTTATATAAAAGTCGAAGGCGATGATTTTATCTCTGTCCCAGGGAAAATCTTTTCCGTCATTGCCCCTAAGTTGGATGAAACCTATAAGAATGCGGGGCTGTTCAGTTCTCATAGTTTGTCTTCGCCCCCATCTGAGAGAAAACCACATGTCTTGCGGTTAGAGTTAACAACCGGGTGCGATTACAATCGATGCACGTTCTGCTCTGAATATTCCGGTATGAATCCTTCAACGAAGTCTTTTCACGAGTTCAAAGAACACGTCGATAGAGTCGTTGTGTCTATCGGTAATGAAAAATCAAGGATTCAGAGGCTGTTTATTGGCAGTGGTAATTCATTAGGGGTTGAAACAGAATTATTACTCGAATCATTGAATTATGCGGCTGGCATCTTCAATCCTCAGAGGATCTCTCTTTATGGCAGGACCGCTTCGATATTGGAGAAGTCTGTCGACGAGTTGAAACGCCTTAAGGCCGCTGGTTTTACCATGCTTTACTGGGGGCTGGAGAGCGGGTCTGATGAGGTCTTGAGTTATGCATGCAAGGATTGCACTCGCGACGACATGATAGAAGCTTCGAAGATGTTGGCTGAAGCAGAGATCGAAGTGTCCGCCATGTTGATTCCGGGGCTGGGTGGTTTGAGATTGGCAGAAGAGCACCTTGCTGGCACTCTGGAACTGTTGCATAACATTGACATAGCTTACCTGACACTGCTCTCGATCAACCCGTGCGAGAGTTCAGTGTACGCAAAAAAAATGAAGTCTGAAACGAACAACCGGCACTTGACTCCTGACGAGGTGAATACGCAGGTTTACAGGTTGCTCGAAGGTTTAAATACAAGTGGTTTGCGGGTTGGGATGTTCACTGAAGAGGTTGATCAGGTCAGTCGCAACACTATGAGGTTTAATTTTGAAATCAGCGACTCAAATAAGGAGCTCCTGCTGCGAGATCTTTTGGTGTAGTTGACAGCAGGAGTTCCGGGGAGTTTCCGGAACAGGAGATGACAGGGGCAGGTCTACATTTTTCAATTTTTGAAATTTGTAGACCTGCCCCCTCTCAGGCTTTTCTCTTTTCGGATGTAACTTATCGTGCAGGCCGACGAACCGACCGCCCGAACACCAGGTTACGGGCAGCCACCGACGTTCAATTTAAACAAGTGCATGTCATATGCGCCAAGGTGGTAGTCTCCAAACTGAGCGAAGGTGGAACCGGTGATGAAAGCATTCGAAGCGGAGTCGATCAACAGATCCATAGGGTAATCGCTCCCCGTTGACCCGAGTTGCTGTGTCCAGAGTAAACTGCCATCCGGGGTGTATTTCTGGACGATGATGTCCAGGCTGCCAACCTGTCCGGCGAAGTCACCATAGGTGGTCCCCGTTACATAAATAGACGCATCGCTGCCTATTGCAACGGCATATCCTTCATCCGAAGCGCTGGTCCCGGATTGCCTGCCCCAGAGCAGGTTGCCGTCCGCATCGAACTTGGCCAGGAAGAGGTCTGTACCTCCCTGTCTAGCTCCATACAGGCTGCTGTTCGTGTAGCCGGTGACAAGGAGATTGCCGTCAGCATCAATGGCCAGCGGATGTGTTCTGAAATAATCGACCGTTTTTTGCCAGACAACCGAACCGTCTCCCCCATTGAGGCGATAGAGCACAGTGTCTGATGCAAGGAAGATATCCCCCGACGGCCCCTGGTCCAGAGCGCTATAGACAAAAGGTGACCGTCCTTCCGGGAGTTGAACATGCCAGATCCGATTGTTCAGGTCTGAGTCGTACTTGGCGACATAGGTGTCGTAGCCCCCAAAGTTGGTTCTGGCCATCGAGCCCATGGTCTGTCCGGCGATCAGGATGTTGCCGTCTGCGGCAATGCTGACGGACAAGCCCTGGTCAAAAGCGGACGTGCCGATTTGCAAGATCCGTATCCGGTTGCCATTGGTGTCATATTTCACCACGAAGATGTCGGCACTGCCGAAAGACTGATCGCCAAGCAGCGAAGTCTGGCCATCCTGAGTATAACCAATGGTGTACGAGTTGCCGTCGGCGTCGACAGCGATATCCCGTACTGTCTCATTCAAGCCTGTTCCATGCTGACGCGACCAGAGATGCGTGCCGCTGGAGTCGTACTTGCTGACGACGATATCGTCGGCGTACACTTGCGTTGGAGCAAAGTTGCCGCTCGATTGCCCGGCCAGGTAAATGTTGCCGGCAGCGTCGCTGTCTATGGCAAAGGCTCTATCAGTCGAACCGGTGCCTTTCTGGATGATCCAGTCCGGAAGGTTGTCGGCAGCATTGTAGTTCGGACAGGCGTCACAGGCATCGCCGATGCCGTCATTGTCTGCATCCGCCTGGTCAATGTTGGGAGTTGCTGGACAGTTGTCGCAGGCATCGCCGATGCCGTCACCGTCCGTGTCGGCCTGGCTGCCGTTGACGACCATAGGACAGTTGTCCACGTCGCTGCAGATGCCGTCGGCATCCTGGTCAACGCAATCATCGCAAATGTCACCGATGCCGTCGTTGTCTTCATCCGCCTGGTCATCGTTGGGAATGGCTGCGCAGTTGTCGCAGGCATCGCCGATACCATCGCCATCCGTGTCGGCCTGGTCGGTGTTGGCCGTGACAAGGCAGTTGTCCTGGATATCGAGAATGGTGTCGCCGTCCTGGTCGTTCACGTTGTTGAACGTCGGCGGCTTATAGGTTCGCAGGTACAAACCGTCACGATAGAAATCATTTGCGGGGATGCCACTGCTCAAGTTACGCGCGTCGCCGCTGTGGCAACCGCCGCAGGCCGGGGCTGCCGTAAAAGCACCGCCGACGTTCTTGGCCGGATTATGCCACTCGTTCGGGTCGGTTAATTCATAGAGCAGGCCGCCACTTTGAGTGAGCAGGCGGAAACTGCCGCTTTCATTCGGATCGGTCATAACCGGGCTGCTAGCCGGGGGTCCGTGCGGGTTATGGCATTTGACACAGGTCGCTTTGAATCCGATTGTGTAGATATGGTAGTAATGAAGATTCCCCTTGCCGCGACCGTTAGGAAGTGAGGTGTAGTTTTCCATACGGAAGTTTGTGGGCAGGTCGGGACCAATGGTTGTGCCGTCTGTAATCCAACTCTCCTCGTGGCAGGTGTAGCAGAGCGCGAACGAGGCGGTTGTCCGCTCGTCGGCGTAGGGCAGTGTCATGCCGCGCCCGTCATAAAGACGGTAATTGGTCGGGTTGGGAGTCGACGAGATGACCGTTATTAACGGGGTGTATTGATGGTCAATGTGACGGCTGGTTATGTCATGACAGTTGCTGCATTCGACTTGCCCGTTGCGGCCGTGGCCGTTTTGGTAATAACCATAAGTTGTGTTGTCGCCGGCAACGTTCTGGGCCAGAATGCCGCTGCCGTCAGTCTTTGAGTTGGCCGGCACATCGTCATGGCAGCTGATGCACCAGTATCTTTTGGTTGCGAGCAAGACGTTGCCGACATAGACACCTGTTGCCCAGTTGGCTTTGGCGCCGAGGATGGGGTCGTTAACGCCGTTAATGACACCACCGGGGCTGTGGCAATTGTCGCAGACTGTCGTTTCGTCGAGATTCTTTCCGTCAGCCAAAAGAGGATAGTTGTTGATGTCGTGGCAGGTGTCGCAGTAGATGCCGGGCCCCCTGGCATCGGCGCCGGTCAGCTCGGTGTGCGTCGCATGACTCTTGAACGTCCCTTTTCCCTGGCTGGCAATGATACCGGCCGTGTAAGGAGGCTGCATGTCGGCATCAATCAGGGTGCCGGCATCGTGACCGTGACATTCGATGCAGCCGGTGTCACCGCCGCCGTGCCTGAAGCCGTCATTGTGCTTGTGGCAGCGCATGCAGTCCTGGCCGTTGTAGTGCCCGGTGAATCCCCCGACATTATCCGCCACTGTGTAGTTGTGGTACTTGTTTCGGCTGTGGCAGACTTCGCAGATTCGGTCGGAGGCCGTATGACCGTCCGAATCGTCGCCGAAGTCGGATGAGTCATCCCGGGGGTCGGTGAAGACGACGTTGACGCTGTCAGCCGCTGGGCCTTCCCAGGCGGTGGTGTCAGGGGTGGTGATATCGCTTTTGACTCTCTTGATATTGGAGGTGCTGTAGCTGTGGCAGGTTCTGCAGGTGAATTGGCCGTATTTGCCGCCGGGCAGCCCCCAGGTGCCGCTCCATTTTTCGGAACCGGTCGAAAGCGCGTTGTGGACGAGGACGTGGTTGGGGGTCAGGCCGGTTAGAACCTGGTTGCCGGGAGCGTTGGTGTCCTGCCAACGCAGCCGGACCTGGTACGCGGACCCGTTGGTCAGGTCGCCAATGGTATGGGTGTAGGGGCTGGGCGCATGGGCCAGGGTGACGCTGCCCAGCGGGGTTGACCAGTCGCCGCCGTCATCATCCCAGTCGATGATCAGGCTATTGTTATTGTCGGCGTCCCCGGTGTAGGGGGCGGTGATTTTCAATTGCCGGTTCAGGGAAGAGACGGTGAAATCGCCGGGAACGGTCCCGTCGACCGCCAAGGTCTCGGTGGGAAAGTACAGCAGTATCGTCAGCGATATGGCCAGCAAATTTCTCAATATAGCCGTTTTTCTGACCGCCAGGCCGTAATGAGAACTTAATTTACTCGTTTTGATGCGGCTCATTACTCCCCCCTAGTTAGGCATTGTTAAAACATAAGCCGTCATTAATGCAAGGGGGGTGCCAGTTGGAGGCACCATAAGAGGGGCGGCAATTGCGACGATAGATAGTGTCGTCCTGATAGCTTTTGCCGTCCGCGTTCGCGGGATAAGCGAACAAAAGCGGGTGCTCCTGCTGAAGAGGATCGGAAAGAGGATCAGCGCGCCGCTGCTCTCGAGCTGCGTCCGCCCAGTGGCGGCGGCCTCGTTCCTGGTCAGGCGGCGGGGCGTTGGCGGGGGGGGTAACAGTGTTGTTTTCGCTTCGGGGCAGGGGAAAGCGAATTCCGCGCATTGAGACCGGGCTCAGTTCATGGGTAGCCGCTGCCGATGGCAGAAAAGGGGAGGTTCAGTTCCAGCCCCGGCACTTGCCTGGCGATCCAGGCGGTGAAGGTGTTGCTGTTGGGGCCAGGGAATACCCTGTAGGTCGTTTTCCAGGGATAGGCCTCGGCCGCCTTGTCGATCGCCTCGATCAGTTCATCGACCCCCGCGCCCCGGTGTTCTTTGAGAACCCGGGGTTTCTCCCCGAACCAGTAGCGATCCGGGATATCCCGGGCTATCCTGAGGACCGGCTGGTTCCGGTTTTCGCGCCAACCGACGACATCGTAGACCCTGTAAGACGTCTCGCCGGTCCGCTTGGCCGCTATCCATGTGTGAATGGCAAACAGACCGCGCCAGCCCCAGGCTTTGGCGCCATAGACCTGCAGGACCGCTTCCCTGGTGACGGCCGGATTGGGCGCGATCCCCGCCGATTCGCGACTGGCGGTGCGCCAATCCTTCGCGGGCGAGCAGGTCGTCAGGGCCAACCCGGTCACGATCAGTACGAAAACCGGCAATAGCTTCAAAAGCAGGCGTTGCGCAGGCATTTTGTTCTCGATATTTCTTCGCAGAAAATAAACATTATGAACGGCATTCTGGTTCCTTATAAACAACCCAGTGTAACAAACCATTTGGCAAACCGATCTTTAATGATATCATGTCACAGATGGATGTTTGCTTTCTGTAATATTTATAACACCTTATGGGATCACTATGAAAAAGACCTTTAAATTGTCTCACCCCAAGATCAAAGTTCCAAGGCTTGTCGAAGCCATCAAGCACGAAGTTAAAAAGTATATCAAAAGGGAACGTAACAAGACGCTCCCCCCGAATGTCGATTTTTGGGATTTTGATTGCCGATTTGGTGTCGATGAGGCAAGTAGTGATGTGATTCATCTGTCGGCCATTAACAAATGCATTTCTGAAGCTGAATCAGAACAGCTCGAATCCTTTTATCTGGAAATTCTGGTCAAACCCGGTTATCGAAGCAAAAAACCCAAGGATGGGCTGCAAATAGAGATGGATGATTCAGAGCTTCAAGATCAGGAGCAAGACGTGTAGCAATCGCCTCCCCAGTCATGCAGGGGCAATTCAAGGATTGCCCCTACGGCTCAATCCCCTCCCGGATATCCCGCTCGATCTCTGCCAGATTTCCCTCCAGTTGTTCCACCATCAATTCACTCAGCTGCTCTCCGAAGGGGATCTCGTCTGCGATCTCTATGCCGTAGATACTTACCTCAGGCATCGGTGTGCCCAGTTGTCGTCCGAGTTGAAGGATTTCGTCGAAGTTGATGCCGTGGGAGCAGAAGAGGTGGAGGGTGCCACTCTCCGGCGCGAGTCTGTGCAGGGTGCCGGGGGTTGCGCCGGGGCGGGCGAGGGCGTCGATGACGAACAGCCGCCGGTACCCGGCGATCTGCTCGAGCAGATCGAGGCTGATCATGGCGGCCGTGGCTGCCTCGACACCGGGAATCCGACCTTTCAGCCGGCGGGCCATGACGATGCCGATGCCGTCGTCGGAGAGGATCGGGCTGCCGAGGCCGAGGATCAGGGTGTGTGCGCTCATGGCCGCTCCAGTGTCCGCAGCAGGGTGCCCTTCTGGTCGCGCAGGTGGACGCGCAGGGGCATGGTGCCGGGGAGGGCGTGGGTGGCGCAGGAGAGGCAGGGGTCGTAGGCGCGAAAGGCCATCTCGACCCGGTTGAGAAAGCCTTCCTTGACGTCAAGGCCGTGGATGAATTCCCGCGCCGCCTTTTTCACCGACAGGCAGATGGGGGCGGCGTTGTGCTGGGTGGCGACGATCAGGTTGATGCGGGTGAGCAGGCCCTTCTCGTCGGTTTCGTAGTCGTGAAAGAGGGTGCCGCGGGGAGCTTCGACAACGCCGACCCCCCGTCCGGTCAGTTTGAAATCGAGGTTGCGGATTACCCGGCTGGTCAGCAGCGGTTCGCGGGCGATCCGGCAGTTGTCTTCGGCGGCCTGCAGGGCGCAGATCAGCCGCGCCCAGTGCATGGCCAGGGTGTGGTGGGAGGGTTTGCCGAGTCTGGCGAAGAGTTCGTCATATTCGGCCTGAGCCAGCGGGGTTGCCATGCCGTCGGCGGCGTTGAGCCGGGCCAGCGGCGCCACCCGGTAGAGGGCGCCGGAATCCTCTTCGAGTCCCTGCCAGCCCCGTTGTTTCAGGTAGGTCAGGCGGATCATGTTCCAGGGCTCGACCCGCTCGGCGATGTGCCGGGCGTAGTCGGCGCCGTCGAAGCGAAGGATCTGGTTGCCGTCGCAATCGACCACCCGGACCTGGCCGTCGTAGAAGGTCACCCGGTTCTGCCCGTCGACCAGCCCCATGCTGCTGGTTCTGAGCTGGTAGGCCTCGTTCTGGATCATCTCCAGGTAGGCCGGGTTGCCGAGCACCCGATCCTTGAACAGCTGCAGGGCGAAACGGGCGAACTCGAGGCTGGCATCGGCGGTTTCGATGATCCACTGGCGGTCGGCTTCGGTAATGGCCCTGGGGACGCCGCCGGGCAGCCCCCCTTCAGGGTGCGGCGCCTTGCTGAAAATGTGGCGAATAATCTCCCGGTTGCGCCGCCGGATGTCGAGCACCCGCTGGCCGACGTCCATGCCGAGGCGCCCCAGCACGCCGAGGATGTTGCGCTCGGCTGGATCGGCGTCGGGGCCGACGATGAAGTCGGGGGCGGCCAGGAAGAAGAAGTGGACGTAGTGATCCTCGATGAAAAAGGCGTTGTACTCGAGCTGGCGGATCAGCTTGGCGGCGGTTGGTGGTTCGACGCCAAAGACCTGGTCGAGGGCCTTGCTGGCGGCCATGTGGTGCGCCGACGGGCAGACCCCGCAGATGTTGGGGACGATCCGGGTCATTTCCTCGGCCGGCCGTCCCAGGCAGAAGCGTTCGAAGCCGCGCAGTTCCATGACCTGCCAGAAGGCGTCCTGCACCTCTCCCGCCTGGTCGAGAAAGATATCGATCTTGCCGTGTCCCTCCAGCCGGGTAATCGGGTTAATCGTGATCTTCCGGGTCATGTGCTGGCTCCTGAAGCGGCTGCCTGCCGAGAATCGAACAGGGTTGGGTGAAGCGGTAAAGATAGCCGGCCGGGTCGTCGAGGCTGTCGATGACCCGCTGGATGTCGTCGAAGTTTTCGGTCTGCAGCAGGGTGGCCAGGGCCGACAGGAAGCGGCTGCCGGAATCCTCAACCCCGGCGACCGGGCCGAAGCAGCCGCGGCAGGGGGTGTTGGTCTGCAGGCAGCTCTGGCCGCAGCCGGCCCGGGTGGCCGGGCCGAGGCAGAGAATCCCCTTGGCCAGGAAGCAGGTGTCGGCGTCGACCTCGATTTCGTGGATGCGCCTGATCTCGGCGATCTCCATCCGGTAGGGCTTGGAGCGGTTGCGCGAGCAGAGATCGCACAGGGCTTTCTGCGGGGCCAGGGTGTATCCCTTGGGGGGAAGTTTCCCCGCTAAGATGGATTGCAGGGCGGAGCCGACCAGGTCGACGGGAGGCGGGCAGCCCGGCAGGCTGTAGTCGATCTCGATCACCTGGTTCAGCGGGTAGACCTGGTCGAAAAACTCCGGCAGGCTCAGGTGTCCCTCGTTGACCTTCACGCGGGCTCGGGGCAGCGTGTCTGAGAGGTTGACCACCGTCGGCGCATCCCGGTAGACCCAGTCGAGAATATCCCGCCGGCCGCGGAAATTGGCCAGCGCCGGAGTGCCGCCGAAACAGGCGCAGCTGCCGAAGGCCAGCACCAGCTGCGATTTTTCGCGCAGCAGCCGGGCCATTTCCAGGTGCTCCGAGTTGCGCACGCAGCCGTGCAGGATGCACAGGGTGATGGCCTGGTCGGGGAGGGCGCGGAGGCTGTCGATTTTGAAATCCATCGCTAAGGGCCAGAGCACGATATCGACCTGCCCGGCCAGGCGCAGCAGCGCCTCGTTGAGGTCGACGATCGCCTGGTCGCAGCCGCCGCAGGCGCCCAGCCAGGTGATGGCGAGTTTCGGTTTGTCAGCCATTGGGTTTCCCCTTTCCGTTTTGGAAGAGGGGGGACATATGCTTTAGTTCGCGGATCATCTCGCGGCACCGTTCGGCCATCGATATGCCTTCAGGGTCGAAGGCGAACACCGTGCGTACCCGCCGGCCGTCGATGCCGAACTGCTCCAGCACCTTGCGCAGTAGAGTCAGACGCTTCTGCAGCTGGTAGTTGCCGTCCTGAAAGTGGCACTGGCCATCAGGACAGCCAAGGATCAGAACCCCGTCGGCGCCCTCGCGAAAGGCGCGCATGACGCTCTCTACATCGACTTTGCCGCTGCAGATGACCGGTATCCAATGGGGGAGGGCGGCAGCCAGCTCCGGCTGGTCCGCCGCATAACCCCAGCCGAATTTGCAGGAAAAGCAGACCAGCTTCGGTTCGTGGCTGTTCATGATCGCCCCTTCTTTTCCGCCAGTTCGTCCAGCACCTGTTCGACTTGGGGGGCGGTCGAGTCGCCGATCATGCGCCGGGCCGCCGAGGGGCAGGCAAGCACGCACTGGCCGCAGGCCTTGCATTTGAACGGGTCGGTGGTGGAGACGACCTTTTCGCCGCTGAGGCGTAGCTGGGCCGAGCCGTAGTAACAGGCGGTGACGCAGATGCCGCAGCCGCAGCAGCGTTGTTCGTCGACTTCGACGGTCGGCAGGGTTTCGAGCATGCCGACGGAAACGCAGGCCTTGCACGAGACGCAGGGGCCGCAGGCCAGGCAGCGGCGGGCCTCGTCGATAGCCTCGCCGATCTCGAAGCCTTCTTCGAACAGCTCGAAGTGCAGTCGTTCCTCAGGTGGAATCCAGCAGATGTCCGGCTCGTGCAGGTAATGGCGGCGCAGCGGCATCTCCTGGGCCTGGTATTCGCGTTGCCGCCCTTCGTGCAGGTCGACGCCGCGCAGCAGGCGGTCGATCGATTCGGCGGCGACCAGGCCGTCCTGCATCGCCTCGACCATGAAGCCGATGCGGCGCATGTCGCCGCCGACGAAGACCTGCGGCAGGTTATGGCTTTGCAGGGTCAGCGGGTCGGCGGCCAGGCGGCCGGAATCGTCGAGCAGCCCTTCCTGGCAGAGCAGGTCGCGGTCGGGGCCCTGGCCGACCGCGATGATCAGCACGTCTCCGTCGATTAGCCGGATGTCTTCAAGATCGAAATCGGGGTTGAAGCCGCGCTGGTCATAAACCCGCCGGCAGCGCACCGTTTCGATGCCGCGGAAGCTGCCGTTTTCGCCGATTATTTCTCGCACTCCCCGGGCGTAGACCAGGCGGACCCCTTCCTCCCAGGCCCCCTTGATTTCGTCTTCGTCAGCGGGGATGCCGTCCCGTGATTCTTTATTCTCGCATTCAAGGCAAACCAGGCTGGTATCGCCGCCGAGTCTGCGTGCGGTTCGGGCGACGTCGAAGGCCACGTTGCCGCCGCCGATAACGATCACCCGCTTACCCCTGAAGTAGTTGCCGCCGATGCTGCCGTGGCTGACTTCATAAAGAAAATCGTGCCCGAACAGGACCCCGCAGAGATTCTGCCCTTCAAGTTTTTCGCCGGCAAAACTCAATACCCTCGGCGAAGGGGAACCCTTGGCGATAAAAACTGCCTGGTAACCGAGCGCCTTCAGCCTGTTGAGGGTGAGTTCACCGCAGCCGATGCGACTGCGGCAGCGCACCTCAATGCGGGCGATGCGGACCAGGTTGTCGATGCTGGCGGTCAGGGTTTCGTCCGGCAGACGATAGGCGGGGATCAGCCAGAGGGCCCCGCCCAGTCGCTCTTCGGCTTCGAACAGGGTAACCCGGTAGCCGCGCCGGCTCAGGTCGAAGGCGGCCATCAGCCCGGCCGGACCGCCGCCGGCGATGGCGACCGGCTCCTTGTCAGGCTTGTTTGGAAAAGGTTGTTTCTGCTCGAGATGCTGCTGGTAGTGATCGGCGATGAAGCGTTTGAGCAGGCGCCTGCGGATGGCGCCCCCCTTGCTGGAATAGTTGCATTCGAGTTCGCAGAGGCCGCAGACGTAGCCGCAGATGGTGAAGAGGGGGTTTTTTTCGTACAGGTAGTCCCCGATCTGCAGGATGCCCGGGCGGGCCGAGGGCAGATCCCTGGGGAGCAGCGACAGCAGCACGTTGGTGCGCTGAATGTCTTCGTTGATCGGGCAGCGGATCTGGCAGGGAGGCAGTATCTGCCGGATGGCCGGGTCGACCTTGCCTCTGCCGCGGGATTCGGATTTCCACATCAGCAGTCCTCCGAAGGAACGACTGGGGCCCGGGCTGACCTGGCAGGGGCCGGCCTGAACACCGATCGGAGCGATGGCGGGGAAGTCAGGCGACTAGGAGCCTGTCGGGCTTTGCGGGCCGCAACGAAAAATTGGATGGTTGAGACCAGATATTCGAGAATTTGAGAGCGAATAGCTGGACTATTTGTCGAAAATTATCGGAGATATGGGCCAATCAGCCGATTTTGCAGTCGGCTCATGTAAAGTCCGTCAGGCTCCTAGGGCACGGGTAAAACGGTCGTCTCGAACTCAAGGCGGGACGACCGCTGTACTCAGTGCTGAATGACCCTGGGGAGCTGCTTGGCCTGCTCGATCCAGCTCTTGACCTGGTTGAGCGAGGGGAGCTGGCGGACCAGCTTCCGGGTTTCGTTGGCGTCAATGAGCATCCGGTGCAGATTTTCCGGGTTGCGCTGGGCCAGTTCGGGAACCGTGTCGACGCCGGAGATTTCGAGCAGATCGGCGTATTCTTCGCCGATGCCGCGAATGCGAAACAGGTCGGCATTATTCAGCCAGCGCAGCAGCTGCGATTCGGGAATCCCGGTCGATTTCGACAGGTCGTGGCGGCCCTGGGGCAGGGCGCCCTTGTCAAGCAAGGCCTGCACGGACAGGATCCCGACCTCCTTCAGCCGCTTGGAATACTCGTCGCCAATGCCTTCGATCCCTTTCAGACGGGTCATTTCAGCCTCCTCTGTGGTGTCAACTGTCCGGGGTGGATAACGACTGACAGGGGGGGCGACAGGAGACCCCACCTTCAATCTTAAGAGTAGGCAGAAATCGTGAATACGCAAGCAGGCAAAGCTTTTTTCTTGCTGGCGGCGAGGACAGGGGGAGGGAAGGGTGCGCCGGGGAGGGCCCGGCGCTCTTGGGAAATCAGATGCCGAGGGTGGCGGCCAATTTGAGGATGACGGCGTCGATCGGTCTGCGGCCGACATGGATGACCTGCTCGAGGTCGGTCAGTTTGATGCTCGAATACGACAGCCCGACCATTTTTCCGCTTTCTCCGGTCAGCAGCGCCTCCACCGCGGCAACCCCGAAACGGGCCGCCAGGGTGCGGTCGAAGGCCGACGGCGAGCCGCCGCGCTGGTAGTGTCCGAGAATCATGACCCGGGTCTCAAAGCCGATGTTGTCTTTGATGCGATCGGCGATTTCCTGGGCCTTGCCGGCCCCTTCGGCGACCATGATGATCGAGTTGCTGCGACCTTCCTCGAAGCGGCGACGCAGGTTTTTGCAGATGTCGTCGATATCGTAGGGAACCTCGGGAATCAGGGCATACTCGGCACCGCTGGCGATCGAAGCCATCACCGCCAGGTAGCCGCAATTGCGCCCCATGGTCTCGACGACGAAGGTGCGGTCATGGGAGGAGGCGGTGTCTTTCAGGCAGTCGACCGCATAGATGATATTGTTGAGGGCGGTATCGACTCCCAGGGACATGTCGGAGAAGGGGATGTCGTTGTCGATCGAGGCCGGAACGCCGATGACCCGTATCCCGTGGCGCTGCAGGGCCAAGCCGCCGCGCAGCGATCCGTCGCCGCCGATGACCACCAGCCCATCGACGCCGAGCCCTTTGAGGTTCTCGGCCGCCAGGTGCTGGCCCGCTTCGTCCATCATCTGCCGGCACCGCGCGCTTTGCAGAAAGGTTCCGCCGCGCTGCAGGATGTTGCTGACCGAGCGGGTCCCCAGTATTTCATAATGGCGGTCGATCAGGCCATGGTAGCCTTTCTGGATGCCGACCACTTCGACGCCGGCCGCCAGTCCTGCCCGCACCACGGCGCGGACGGTGGCGTTCATTCCCGAACAGTCGCCGCCGCTGGTCAATACCGCAATCCGTTTTCGCTCCATCTGGATTCTCCCTTGTGTCGGTTTCAATTCGTTTCATGCTGTTAATGTTTGCGACGCCATCAAGATAAGCCTGAATGGAGTTCTTGTCGATACCTTTGTTTGCGGGGCAGTCCGCGTCTTGACACCCTCCGGTCGGTTGATATCCTTGGTTGCAGACCCCGCCCGATGCCGGTTCGCAGCAATGGTTCCTGCTGTTGAGGGCTTTGCCTGGAGTGCCGCCATGAGAGAGATTGCTCTTGAGGAGAAAATCAGCCTTTTGCAGAAGGGGATGCAGTTTGCCGGCGTTGAAACAGACCGTTGCCTGCTTGAGTTGCGGCTTGAGGTTGACCGGCTGAGGCTGGAGCTGACGGCCCTGAAAAATTTCATGAAAGCGTCCAATCCCTCGTTTGCCGAACAGTTTCCATTGATCCTCGAAAAGACCATCCACGAAGTCGACCCCGAAACCCACTAAAGCGGCGTGGAGCTGTAAATGCCCCCTCATGTCCTGATCCCCGAGATTCTCCCCGTTTACCCGTTGCGGGATCTCGCGGTTTTTCCGCACATGGTTTTTCCGGTGTTCATTTCGGCCGACGCCATGACGATGATTGACGATGTGATGCTTGGCGATCAGCTGCTGGTCATGGCCACCTGCTTGAAAAACAACTCGGGGCGGCGCCTGGCTGATTTCAGCCCGGTGACCACCGTCTGCCGGATCAACCAGGTTTTCCGGTTTCCGGACGGAGGGGGCAAGATAGTCGCCGAAGGGCTCAGGCGCATTCGCCTGCTTGACGAAGTGCGGTTTCAGCCGTACCTGACGGCCCGGGTCGAGGTGCTTCATGAACCCGACCGGCGCGGGCTGGTGGCCGAGGCGCTGGTTCAGAGCGTCAATGCGCTGCTGAAAATCTCCATGGCCTATGGGCGCCCCCTGCCGGGCGACGTACTCAAGATGATCGACAAGATCGATGATCCCGGCACCCTGGCCGATCTGGTCGCGGTCTACCTGCGTCTCGACCTGAACACCCAGCAGCGCCTGCTGGGCACGCTCGACCCCCTCGACCGGCTCAAGGATGTCTACCTGCTGCTGACCACCGAGGTGCAGAAGCTCCAGGTCCGCGGCGAGGTGCAGAGCGAAGTGGTCAAGCGCCTCGGCAGGACCCAGAAGGAATACCTGCTGCGCGAGCAGATGAAGGAAATCCAGGAAGAGCTCGGCGATGTCGATCCCCGGCAGAACGAGCTCAACGAGTTCAAAAAGCGGATCGCCGACAGCGGCATGCCCGGGCATGTCCGCGAGGTGGCAGAGAAAGAGCTCGCGCGCCTGGAGCGGATCAATTCGGCCTCCCCCGAATACACCGTGTCCCGCACCTACATCGAGTACCTCTGCAATGTCCCCTGGAGCAGCAAAACCGAGGATGTTCTCGATATCGGCCTGGCCGGGCAGGTGCTCAACGAAGATCATTACAATCTCAAGGACGTCAAGGAGCGGATCCTCGAATACCTGGCGGTGCGCTCCCTCAAGGCGACCACCAAGGGGCCGATCCTCTGTTTCGTCGGCCCGCCGGGGGTCGGTAAAACCTCGCTCGGCCGCTCGATCGCGCGGGCCATGGGGCGCAAGTTCATCCGCATGTCGCTGGGCGGCATCAAGGACGAAGCCGAAATCCGCGGCCACCGGCGCACCTACATCGGGGCGCTGCCGGGACGCATCATCCAGGAGATCTGCCGGGTCAAGGCGAATAACCCGGTATTCATGCTCGACGAGGTCGACAAGATCGGCCAGGACTTTCGCGGCGACCCGGCCTCGGCGCTCCTTGAAGTGCTCGACCCTGAGCAGAACGACTCCTTTGCCGACCATTATCTCGACGTTCCCTTCGACCTGTCGGCCGTCATGTTCATCACCACCGCCAACGTCATGGATCCCGTTCCCCACGCCCTGCGCGACCGAATGGAGGTGATCCCCCTGTCCGGCTACAGCGACGAGGAGAAACTGCAGATCGCCTTTCGCTTTCTGATTCCCAAGCAGGTTGAAGAGAACGGCCTCGACGGGCATCCGCTGCTTTTCGAGGAGGGGGCGATCCTCTCCATCATCAAGAATTACAGCCGTGAAGCCGGGGTCCGCAGCCTCGAGCGCCTGATCGCCTCGATCTGCCGCAAGGTGGCCAAGACGCTGGCCCAGAAGCAGGCATCCTTGACCCGGGTCACCCCGGACGAGGTCGAGAAACTGCTCGGCCCGCGCCGCTATTTCAGCGACGTGGCCGCCGAGGAGGACCGGGTCGGCGTCGTCACCGGGCTGGCCTGGACCGAAGCGGGGGGCGATATCATCTTCGTCGAGGCTGCCCGGATGTCGGGCAAGAAGGACCTTTCCCTGACCGGCAGCCTCGGTGACGTGATGCAGGAATCGGCCCGGGCCGCCCTTTCCTTCGTGCGTTCCCACGCCGCCGATTTTGGCGTCGCTGACGATTTTTTCGATGACAGCGACATTCACATACATGTTCCTTCCGGGGCGATCCCCAAGGATGGTCCCTCCGCCGGCATCACTATCGCCACCGCCCTGATTTCACTCCTGAGCGGTCGCCCCGTACGGCGGGATGTGGCCATGACCGGTGAGCTGACCCTGTCGGGCCGGATCCTTCCCATCGGCGGCGTCAAGGAGAAGGTTCTGGCGGCCCGGAGGGCCGGGGTATCGACCATCCTGCTCCCTGAGCGCAACCGTGAAAACCTGCAGGATATCGATGAATCGATTCTCGCATCGATCAAGGTGCAGTTCGTCGATTCGATGCAGGATGTCTTGCGCAAGGCGCTGCTCTCCGCTCCAAGAAGCCAAACCAATCCTTCTGTCGAGTCGGCCTGGGGCTCCTGCCGCATGCGGACCGAGGGGTGGCCCAGGGAATAACGCCCTTTTGGCCTCCAGCCGCCGCACCCGTTGTCGGCTCCTTCCCTGTTCGTCTGCCGTGGGCATCGACCCCGGAACCCTTTTTGTATATAATCGGCATACACTGGTTTGGGCGGGTCCGGCTGCGGTCTGCGACTTTTGCATGGCGAAAAGCGAAAGTCTCGGATATCCTGACTCTCTTTGGCCTGCCGCAGACAAGTATTTAAAGGAGTTGCATGGTGCTTAGACATTTTCGGACGGTTATTTCGCTCGCTGCGTTAATCTTGCTGGTTCTGCTGGTTCCGGTTGCCGGGGCGCAGACGCTGGCGGAAAAGGTGCGGGAACATACCTTTGCCAACGGGCTCAGGCTGCTGCTGGTCGAACGGCACGAGTCGCCGACCTTTGCCGCTTACATCACTATCGGGGTCGGCTCCGTTCACGAGACGAGCGAAACCCGCGGGGTGGCTCACCTGCTGGAACACATGCTGTTCAAGGGGACCAAGACCCTGGGCACAACCGATTACAAGCGGGAAAAGCCGCTGCTCGACGCCATTGAAGCGGCCGGCGAAAGACTCGACGCCCTCAAGGTACGCAGGGATGCCGACCCCGAGCAGCTTGCCGTTTTGACCGGAGAGCTCGAGCGCCTGCAGCAGCAGCATCAGCAGTTCGTGGTCAAGGACGAGTTTTCACGCATCTACGCCGAAAACGGCGGGAGCGGCTACAACGCCTTTACCAGCAAGGATCTGACCACCTACCTGGTTTCACTGCCGGCCAACAAGCTCGAACTCTGGGCGGCCATTGAATCGGACCGGATGAAGAACGCGGTGCTGCGCGAGTTTTTCACCGAGCGTGACGTGATCCAGGAAGAGCGCCGCCGCTCCTACGACAGCAACCCTGCCGGGCTGCTTTACGAAAACCTGCTGGCGACCGCCTTTACCGTCCATCCCTACCGCAACCCGATCATCGGCTGGCATTCGGACATCGAGAACCTGTCGCTGGCCGAAACCCGCGATTTTCTGCACAGCTATTATGCGCCGGTCAATACCGTCATCGCCCTGGTCGGCGATCTCGACTTCGAGCAGGCGGTCGCCATGGTCGGCCGCTATTTCGGGGCCATCGCGCCCGGCACCCCGGTGCCCCCGGTCGTCGCCGTGGAGCCGCCGCAGCGGGGGGAAAAGCGCGTTACCGTCGAGTTCGAGGCCGAGCCGAGCGTCTCCATCGCCTATCACAAGCCGACCCTTCCCGAGCGGGACGATTACGTGTTCGACCTGATCGACATGATTCTCGGCCAGGGCAGAACCTCACGCCTGTACCAGTCGCTGGTGGTCGAAAAACAGCTGGCCGCCTCGGTTTCCACCTCGGCCGCGCCGGGATCGCGTTATCCCAACCTGTTCGTGATTTCCGCCGCCCCGCGCCATCCCCACACGGTGGCCGAGGTGGAGCAGGCCATTTATGCCGAGCTGGAGCGACTGGCCAGCGAACCGGTCGCTGCCGAAGACCTGGTTCGATCTCGCAACCGGTTGGCGACCGACCGTCTGCGCTATCTCAAGGGGAACGACGGGCTGGCCCGTATGCTGACCTACTACCAGACGATAGCCGGCGACTGGCGTTACCTGGTCGATTACGACGAGCAGGTGGCCGGCATCACCGCCGAGGAGGTTATGGCCGTGGCCAGAACGTATTTCGCCCCCGAAAACCGCACGGTCGCCACTCTCAGCAAAAAAGGGGGGCAGCCATGAAATCACTGGCCCGCTATCTGCTGCCGCTGCTTTTGCTGCTGCTCGGTGCCTGCACGGCGCCCATGCGCCCCGACCAGCTCAACTTCGCCCCCCTGGCGTTCGAAATCCCCGTCATTGAGCCGATCGTGCTGCCCAACGGCATCCGCCTCTACCTGCACGAGGACCATGAACTTCCGCTGGTCGAGATTTCGGCCATGGTCGGCTCCGGAACCCTGGCCGATCCGGTCGATAAGACCGGTCTGGCCGACCTGTTTGCCGCCCTGCTGCGGACCGGCGGGGCCGGGCAGCTGACCCCGGACGCCTTCGACCGTCGACTGGAACAGATGGCGGCGGATTTCGGTATCAGCGCCGATACCTACACGACGACCATCGGGCTCTCCCTGCGCCGGGCAGATCTGCGCGAGGGGCTGGAGATGCTCGATGCGGTGCTGCGCCGGCCCGGTTTCGACGCGGAACGGTTCGAGCTGGCCCGTCGCCAAGCCGTCGAGCTGGTGCGTCGGCAGGATGACGAGCCGGGGTCAGTGGCGTCGCGGGCGCTGCTGCGGGCCCTGTACGGCGAGCACCCGCTGGGGCGCAACCCGACGGTGCAGAGCCTGCAGGCGGTTACCCGCGAAGACCTGGTCCGGCTGCATGGGAGCAGCGTGCACCCCGATAACCTCTGGCTGGGGATCACTGGCGATTTCGACAGCCGGGAGCTGCGGCAGATGCTGGCCGGCATCTTCGGTGACTGGCAATCGGGGGGGGGCGACGTTCCGGTCGTCCCGCCACTGGCCGAAGCCGCTCCGGCCGCGGTCTGGGTTGCCGAAAAGGATATCCCGCAAACTTCGATCCTGTTCGGCGAAATCGGCGTCGACAAGGACAACCCCGACCTGCAGCCGATTCGGGTGATGAACTTCATTCTCGGCGGCGGCGGGTTCAACTCGCGGCTCATGCGCGAGGTCCGCTCCAACCGGGGGCTGGCCTATTCGGTCTACTCCTACTTCCAGGTCGGTCGCCGGCTCCCCGGACCCTTTGTCGCCGGCTGCGAAACCAAGAGCGAGTCGACCGTCGCGGTGGTCAAGCTGATGCGGGAGATCATGGAAGAGATGCGACGCACCCCGGTGTCGGCCGAAGAACTGCGGCTGGCCAAGGAGAGCCTGGTCAATTCTTTTGTTTTCGCCTTTACCGACAGCCATGAGGTGGTCACCCAGCAGATGCGGCTCGATTATTACCAGTATCCCGAAGGCTATCTGCAGACCTACCGCGACAAGGTCGCGGCCGTGACTGCCGCTGATGTGCTGCGGGTGGCGCAGGGCTACCTGCACCCCGACCGGCAGAACCTGGTGCTGGTCGGCAAGGCCGGATCGTTCGATGCGCCGCCGGAAACCCTCGGGCTGCCGGTCCGGACAATAGCCCCGCAAGCGCGCTGATGGAAGCGGCCTTCGACGTCTTTACGGCGTTTGCCCTGCAGTTGTTCATTATCGTCGACCCCATCGCCGGGGTGCCGGTGTTTCTCGCCATCACGCCGGACAATACACCCCAGGAACGCCGGGCCATGGCGATCCGCGGCTGCCTGGTGGCCTTTGCCGTGCTGGTTTTTTTCCTCCTGTTCGGCCGCATGGTGATGAACTATTTCGGCATTGAAACCCCGGCGGTGCGGATCTGCGGCGGCCTGCTGCTGTTCGTCATCTCCCTCGAGATGCTCTACGGCAGGCCGACCGGCACCGGCACCAGCCGCCGCGAAGAACGCCTGGCCGAGGTGAAAGAGGATATTTCCATCACCCCGCTGGCATTTCCGCTGCTGGCCGGTCCCGGAGCCATCGCAACCTGCCTGATTTTTGCCGAACATGCCCGCACGGCAGCCTCGCTGCTGGCGCTGCTCGGCGGCAGTGCCGCAGTCTTCTTTGTCTCCTGCCTGTTTCTGCTGCGGGCTGATACCCTGCTTCGTCTGCTCGGCACTTTGGGTACGGCTATCGTTACCCGCCTGATGGGGCTGGTGCTGGCGTTTCTATCGGTCCAGTACGTTATCGACGGCATCCGCAGCGCTTTCCGGCTGTGACCGTCGGCTCAGGGAAATGCTTGACCCTGTACGATATGTGCTCATAATTACAGACTAATTTTGAATAGGGAAACCGGATGAACCGTTTGGGCAATTACCGCCAACTGGTGGCCAAAGTAGATGACCTCTGTGCCCGCATCGAGGAGAATTTTCGGGGGCAGGTCGTCTGCCATAAAGGGTGCGACAGCTGCTGCCGGCACCTCTCCCTGTTCTGGGTCGAAGGGGTGACGCTGGCGCTGGCGCTCGAAGAGCTGAGCGATGAGGCGGCGGAACATATCCGCCAGCGGGCCCGGCTGGCGACTCCCGACGGGCCTTGTCCGCTCCTTGAAAACGGCGAGTGCCTGCTGTACCAGGCCCGGCCGATCATCTGCCGCACCCATGGGCTGCCGCTGCTCGGCAGTCGTGACGGCGAGCGGTTCGTCGACACCTGCCCGGAAAACTTCAAAGGGCTGGCATCCCTGCCGGCGACGGCGGTGATCGATCTCGAGCTGCTTAATACCACCCTGGCGACCATCAACGGCGTCTTCGTTGCCGAAGCATTTCATGGCGAAGCGCCCGAAGAAGAGCGTGTGACTATCGCCCAAGCCCTGCTGCTCGAGCTGTAATCGCCGCTTTGCCGGCTTGTCATTGCCGGCTGCGACCTTTATACTTTCCTGACTAATGAACGTATGAAATAAGCCGGGCAGGCCGTCCGGCTGTGATGGAGGTTTCATGTCGGCTCTCGGCGATCGACTCGACAGGATAAGAATTTTTCTGCGGCAGGATTTATGGACCATCGATGCCAATCGACTGTCGTGGTTTCAGTCGCTGCTTTTGCGCCAGGCCCGGGTCGCCACAGCGGTAGTGCAGGGCTTTCTTGCCGACCGCTGCATGCTGCGTGCCTCGGCTCTGACCTATACGACTCTGCTTTCGATCGTTCCCCTGCTGGCCCTGATGTTCGCCCTGCTCAAAGGTTTCGGGGTGCAGAACACCCTCGAACCGCTGATCCTGGAGAATCTGGCGCTGGGAGCCGAGGAGATTGTCGGCCAGATCATCCGTTACATCGACAACACCAACGTCGCCCGCCTCGGTGTGGTCGGCATGGCGGCCCTGTTGCTGGCCGTGCTGACCCTGTTGTCCAACATTGAAAAAAGCTTCAACCATATCTGGGGGGTGACTGAGACCCGACCGCTGCTGCGCCGCTTCGCCGACTACTTCTCGGTGGTGACCATCGGCCCGATATTCGTGATCGCGGCCATTTCCATGACCTCATCGCTGGCCAGCAACCAGGTGGTCACCCATCTGCAGGAGGACACCTATTTCGGGCCGCTGCTTCTGCTGCTGTTCAAGTCAATCCCCTTCGTCGGCATGTGGATCACCTTTACCGCCCTGTACATCTTCATGCCCAATACCCGGGTCCGTTATCCCGCGGCGCTGGTCGGCGGCATCCTCGGCGGCACCCTCTGGCAGCTGGCCCAGTGGGGGTACGTGCATTTCCAGGTCGGCGTCGGCCGTTACAACGCCATTTACGGCACCATGGCGGCGCTGCCGATCTTCATGGTCTGGCTCTATGTCAGCTGGCTGATCGTGCTGCTCGGGGTCGAGATGACCTACGCCTGGCAGAACCTGCGCCTGGTTCCCAGCGATATCCGCGGTTCGGAGGTCAACTTTGCCAGCCGCGAGCTGGTGTCGCTGACCGCCATGCTGGCGGTCTCAGAGCCTTTTTACCGGGGGGAGTCGCGCTGGGATTCGATGCAGGTAGCCGACCGTCTCGACCTGCCGCCGCGGCTGGCCCATGACATCCTGCAGCAGCTGGTGCGGCTTGGTTTTCTCTCCGAGGTGCGGGACGGTCTGAACGACCGCTTCGCCTACCAGCCGGGGCGGGCACTGGAGGCGCTGACGGTACACGATCTGCTGCAGGGGTTGAAGCAGGACGGCATCAATTACACCAAGCTGCGGCGTACCCCGGAACGGGAGGTGGTGCGGGGGATCGAGGCGACCATCGAGGCGGCCGGCCGCAGCGCCCTGGCCGAGATGACCCTGCAGGACCTGGTGAAGGAAATGATAGCGAAGCGGGACGAGGAAAAGGCTCAGTCGCCGCCAGGGGGGAAGGTTTCGAGCGAGAAGGCGCCATCTTCGAAAACGGCGTAGGAGTACTGGCTGATCCAGTCGCCGAGGGAGATGAGGATCCTGCCGTCGGGGGTGGACCGATACAGGGGGGTGTGAAAATGACCGGTGATCACCGCCTTGCAGCCGGCCTCGAAGTGCCCGCGGGCGTGGTTGTCGAGCATCTGCTCCGGTAGCCAGCGCCCGTTTTTTTCGGTATGTTTTTTCTGGCTCAGGCGGCTGCCCCAGCGGGCGATGGCCCAGGCCCAGTCTGGCGGCAGCAGGCGCGACAGCCAGAGCAGGGGGCGGCTGCGCAAAAAACGACGCAGCAGCCGGTATCCCTTGTCGTCAGGGTTGACCAGGTCGCCGTGACCGATGTAGATTCGCTCGCCGTCCAGTTCGATGATCCCGCCGTCGGGCAGGATGCGGCAGTCCAGAATCGTCTCAAAGTAGGGGCCGAGGTGGAAGTCGTGGTTCCCCTCGACGTAGACGATCCGGGTGCCCTGTTCGCGCAGCTGGCGCAGCGTTTCGAGCAGCGGCACGTAGGGGGCGAAAACGGTGTGGCGATAGCCGATCCAGAATTCGAACAGGTCGCCGAGCAGAAACAGGGTGCGCAGCTGGCCCCGCTGGGAGTGCAGAAAATCCAGCAGCCTGCGGTAGTTGGCATCCTGCGGGTCGAGCAGGTGGGCATCGGCGATGAAGATGTCTCTCATGGGAGCCAACTATAGAGTCGAGCCGGGACAAAGTCAATACGCAAGGAGGCGTGCCGGAGCGACGGTGATCGAGGAGGTGTCATGAAACCCTGGTTTTTGTTGGTGCTGCTGCTGCTCGGAGGGTGTGCCTTTGTCAAGGTGCCGCTGAGCGCACCGCTGCAGGGTGTAAAGGAGCAGGTGGTCGAAGGGGAGGGCCGGGCCAAGCTCGCCATGGTCGACATCTCCGGGCTCATTTCACTCGGTCATATCGGCTTCGATCGCTTCAGCAAGGAGCCGCCCCTGATTCCCAGGCTCAAGGAAGAGTTAAATGCGGCCCTGGCCGACCCCGACGTGGTCGGTCTGCTGGTGCGCATCGACAGCGGCGGCGGCTCGGTGACGGCAAGCGACATTGTTTATCACGAACTGAAGCGGTTCGGTGAAAAGAAGCAGGTGCCGGTGGTCGCCTGCGTCATGGATAAAGCCCTCTCCGGCGGGTATTACGCGGCCCTGGCGGCAGACGCCATCGTGGCCCATCCGACGGCGGTGGTCGGCGGCGTCGGGGTCATCACCTTCAAGTTCAACATCGCCGCCCTGCTCGACAAGTGGGGGATCGAGGAGGAGACGGTCAAAAGTGGCGATCTGAAGGATTTCTGGTCACCGCTGCGGCCCGGAAAGCCGGAAGAAATTGCCCTGATGCAGGGAATCACCGATCGCCTGCATCAGCGATTCATCGCATTGGTCGAGGAAAACCGCGACCTCAAGGCCTGCACCCTGAAGCAGATGTCCCGCGGCGGCATTTTCGATGCGCCCGCAGCCCGCGGCCTTAAAATCATCGACGAGGTCGGATACCTCGACGATGCCCTTGCCCTGCTGCGCCAGCTGGGCGGGGTCGAAAAGGCTCGGGTGGTCATCTACCGTCGGCCCGGCAGTTATGCCGAAAATATCTATGCGGCAACCGTCCCCCTGGTGCGGGAGCTGTCGTTGATCGAGCGCGGCGCCGCCGAACTGCTCGTCCCCTCATTCCGTTACCAGTATCTGCCGTGAGTTGACCTTGAACGAAGCCATCCCCGATATTCCGACCCGGATCCGCACCGGCCTGACAGCCGGCCTGCAGACCTCTCTCAAGCTGTTCAAATTCGTGCTCCCCTTATACGTGCTGGTCGACCTGCTCAAGGGAACCCCGGTGATCGACCTGCTCGGCGCGCAGTTTGCCCCGCTGATGGCCCTTTTCGGTCTGCCGGGCGAGGCGGCTTTCGCGTTCGTCGCCGCCTTTCTGCTTAACCTCTATGCCGCCATCGCGGTGATGGCGCCCCTCGACCTCAGCCCCTGGCAGGTGACCCAGTGCGGGCTGATGATGGGGATTGCCCACAACCTGGTGTTGGAGGGCGGGGTGCTGCGCAGCACCGGCGCCCGCGGCGGGCTGCTTACCCTCTGCCGGCTGGTGCTTGCCGCCGTCGCCGGCCTGTTGCTGTCGGCCGTGCATCACTTGTGGGGGGGCTGATGGAAGCGCTCCTTCCGGCTCTGCTCGGGGCCGCTAAACTTGCTTTCAAGCTGCTGCTGATCATCGTGCCGCTGGTGACGGCGTTCGAAGTGCTGCGTTATCTCCCGGTCTTTCGCCGTGCCGGCCGCGCCGTCGATCCCCTCATGCGCGGCATGGGGCTCAGCCGCGAAGCCGCCGTGCCGCTCTTCACCGGAATTTTTCTCGGCATCGCCTACGGCGCCGGGATCATCATCCGGGTCGCCCAGGAAAAACGTCTGCCGCGGCGCGAGCTCTTTCTCATGGGATTGTTTCTCGCCACCTGCCACGCGGTGGTCGAAGACACCCTGGTCTTCGTCGTTATCGGCGGCAACGGCTGGGTCATGCTTGGGGTGCGGGTTGTGTTGGCGGTGCTGCTGACCGGGGTGCTGGCGCGATTGTGGGTCAGGCGCAGCGAGGAGCAGGTGAACCTTCGCTGACTCAAGGCCCTGGCGCAATGTCAGGGGGGAATGGAGCGTGGATGTTCGTGAGCCTGCAGTTGGCTGCAGGCTCTTGAATGAACGGCTTTGGCTTACTTGTGCTCGGCAGCGGGTGCAGCCTGCTCGGCGACAGGTGCGGCCTGCTCGACGACGGGTGCGGTCTGCTCGACGACGGGTGCGGCGGCCTGCTCGACAGCCGGGGCTGCAACGGGAGCGGCGGCTTCCTCTTGTTTGCTGCAGGCGGTGGTCATCGCCAGGGCCAGGCAGAGCATCAGAACGACTTTTTTCATAAATATCTCCTTTTGTGTGAAATGTGTGCTGAAGCAGCACGGCGCGGCAATCTACGCCCTTTAATGGAAAAAGCAAGAGGAATTTTACGTGTTTAATTTCGACGGCGGATCAAGAGGTTGCATGCGTATCGAAAATTTCGTTTGGAGAGCTGTGAAACATTGATGTTTCACGGCTCGCCCGAAGCCTGCTCCATGCGTTACCGTTCCGGGGCATGGAGTGATCTGGGAGCAGACGGCAGTTTGCTCCTATTTTATGGTGCATCTATTGCATGTTTATTATGAAAGATTTTTTCAGTAACCAGGGCTCTTCCTGGTAAACACCCTGAGGACCTGTGCGGTTGCTTTATTTGTCAAACTGATCGTTCCCAGTGCCGGAGCAGGTAAGGTATGGGGTATATGAATTACTGTTTGAATGTCACTTGATCAGCAGGAACTAACGGTTCGGGTTGGTAACAATCAGGCTGTCAATTTATAGCTGGATCATTTCAGTTTGGTTCAATCTTTTGACACGAATTCAATCATTCTGAAAAACGGTATGGTACCGTGCGTTGAGAGGGGGGATGTCTGATGTCGATCGCGAAACCTTCAATCCTTGGGGGAAATGTTTTCGACGCGGTTGCGGTGCCTTTGGCAATTGTCGGTGAAGACACCCTCCTGCTGCGGGTCAATAGTGCTTTTCTATGCCTTTTCGGCGCCACGGCAGACGAGATGGAGGAGCGTAAGCTGGTTGACCTCATCGCCGAATCCGATCGAGCTGCGGTTCTTGAATATTACCGTCTGGTTGACCATGAACAGAACCCGTGGGCGACGCCGCTGCACTTTCCCATCCTCTGCAGGGGCAAGAAACGTTATGTTTCAGGCTCGTTCAGTCTGTTGCCGGAGACATCCTGTTGCGTCCTGACTCTTGTCGATGAGACGGCATGGAAGTACTCCCAGTACAAATTGAAGCAGAATTTGCGGGAGATGCAGATGCAGCATCAGGACCTCTGCCATACTTTCAAGATTGTTGAATATGTCAAACGCGAATGGGAAAAAATCGTCGACTGCGTTGATGATATGGTTATTTTCACGGATGCTGACGGCTACATCAAGCGTTGCAACCAGTCTCTTAAAAACCAGTTAGGCGCCTCTTATCAGGATATCCTTGGAAAAAGTTTTGCAAATTTGATGAAAGATTTTGAAGTTGGTGGGGGCGATAATATTTTCGGTGGTGTTGAACTTTACCATCCGAAGACTTGTCGCTGGTATACAATCAATACTTATCCCTTTGTCCCAGAAGGTGGTGCGACCCCGGGAACGGTCATCACGGTACATGATGTCACTCAACTGAAACAGCTCAACCGGGAACTGGAACTGATCAATCGGCAAGTCGAAAGCAAGAGTGTTGAACTTGAAAAGGCCTATCAAGAACTTAAGTCAACCCAGAGCAAAGTGTTACACCACGAGAAGATGGCTTCAGTCGGTCAGCTTGCCGCCGGGGTTGCCCACGAAATCAACAACCCGATGGGGTTTATCAGCAGCAACCTGAGTACGCTGGAAAAATATATCGAAAAACTCATGGCTTATGTCCAGGAGCAGGAGCAGGCCGTTGCTGCCGAAGGTCTGTCCAGGCTGGCCCAGAGGCGCAAGGAACTTAAGATCGACCATGTCTGTGCCGATATCATTGAGCTGATCCATGAGTCTCTGGATGGCGCCGACCGGGTAAAGACGATCGTTCAGAATCTAAAGAGTTTTTCCCGAGTCGACAATGTCGAACTGAGTTCTGCCGATATTAATGCCTGTCTTAAAAGTACGATTTCCATGGTCTCGAATGAAATTAAATACAAGGGAACTCTGGAATCTGATTTTGGTCATCTGCCGCTGCTGCGCTGTTTTCCCCAGCAGTTGAACCAGGTCTTCATGAACCTGCTGGTGAACGCGGCCCAGGCCATTACGGAAAAGGGTGTGGTCAGGGTACGAACCTGGTGCCAGGGCGGGTTCATCAATGTCTCTATCGGGGACACCGGGTGCGGCATTGCAGCAGATACCCTGGGCCGGATTTTTGAGCCTTTTTTTACGACCAAAGATGTCGGACAGGGAACCGGTCTTGGTTTGAGCATTTCTTACGATATCGTAAAGAAACACGGTGGCGAAATTATTGTCGACAGCGACGTTGGCAAGGGGACGACTTTTACGGTTCATCTGCCGATGAATGAGTAATGATATTGATTCTGGCCTGGGCCATGACTGCGGAAACCGCATAAGGAAAGGACATCACAATGGATAATAAGGTTCTTCTGGTCGACGACGAGGTTTCAGTCCTCAAGGCTCTTCAGCGGTCCCTTATCGATGAGGATTGCGAGGTCTTCCTGGCCGAGAGTGCTGCCGCAGGGCTTAAGCTGCTTGACCAGCACGCTTTTAAGGTGGTTATTTCCGATGAGCGGATGCCTTCAATGAGTGGTTCTGAATTTCTTTCCATTATCAGTCGGCAGCACCCGGAAGTGGTGCGGATTACCCTGACCGGACAGGCCAGCATCGAGGCAGCTATGACTGCAGTCAACCAGGGAGAAATCTACCGGTTTCTGCTTAAGCCCTGGAAGGAGACCGAACTCAAACTGTCGATTCGTTCAGCGATAGAAAAGTACGATCTTGAAATGGAGAACCGCAAGCTGCTGTCACAGCTTCGAATCCAGGGCCTGAAGCTGGACCAGTCCCAGAAAAACACCCCTGGCCTTGCCGGCATCGATCGTGCCGGGGATGGCAGCTTCGTTCTGCAGGATTTGAACGACGACGAGGTGGCGAAAATCATGAAGGAGTGCCGGGTCGAAACTCCGAAGAACGACTAGCGGGGGGGGCTCTTGCATATTCTGAAGTTCACAAAAGGCCAGGTGAGTGTTTGCCCGGTCTTTTGCGTTGGCAGGATAACCGGGTAATATTTACGAGATTGAAACGTTTTTCCGCGCCCTTACTACAAGGAGGCTGTATGCCGATTGTCAACGTCAAGATTACCACGGGTGCTACGCCAGAGCAGAAGGCGCAACTGATCGAGGGGATCACCGACCTGCTCGTGACCGTTCTGGACAAGAATCCTGCATCGACCCATGTCGTCATTGAGGAGATTGCCCCTGAGAACTGGGGCTTGCGCGGCAAGACGCTGGCCGAATTGCGGGCCGCCGGGGCGCCGGGAATTTCGAAAAAATAACCGCCGGCCGGCAATGCCGGCCGGTTTGTAGCAACTAGAGGGTGCAAGCTCTGAACCTTTTCTGTTATAGTAATATCCCCCGGTTACGGCCGGGGGATATTTGCTTGTGCCGGAGTTGTCATGGACGAAGATTTTGAAGATTATGAAGATTATCTTGAAGAGGATTTGCGCGGCGAACTGGAGCTGGCCCAGATCTCTCTCGACCGGGGCGAGAACGAATCTGCCCTGACGCTTGCCGAGGAGTACCTTGAAACCAGTCCGCTCGATGTCGAGGCGCTCAATATCTGCGCGGTTGCCGCATCCAACCTGGGCGACGACTCCAAGGCCATGGCCCTGTACCAGAAGGCACTCCGGTTCGAGCCGAAGAACGGGGCCCTGCATCACAATTACGGGGTGCTGCTCGAGCGTCTCGGCGAATACCCCGAGGCGCTGGTCCATTTTTATCGCTGCCTGGAACTGCAGCCCGATTTTCCCGAAGCGTACATCAATATCGGCAATACCCTGGACGAACTCGGGCGCACCGAAGAGGCCCTGCAGATGTACGACCAGGCGCTGCGCCGTGTTCCCGATGCCCCCGATGTCTATTTCAACCGGGGCTATGCCCTCAACCGCCTCGGTCGGTTTGAAGAAGCGATTGAAAGTTTTGGCCAGGCCCTGACCTTCGAACCGGGGGACGCCGCCTGTCTCAACGGCATCGGCTACGCCCTGTCCGGCCTGGGCCGCGAAAGCGAGGCGGTCGAAAAATACAATGCCGCCATCACCCGCGATCCGCTGGTTCCCAACTATTATTACAATCGGGCGATGTCGCTGTACCGACTCGGCCAGCCCGAGGCCGCGCTGCCGGACCTCGATACGGCCCTGACGCGGGATTCGGTTTTTTACGAGGCCTGCATCGAAAAGGGGAGCATCCTGATCGAACTGGAGCGCCTCGATGAAGCCCTGCAGGTCTTCGATGACGCCCTGCGGATCGATCCTTTGAGCGCTGAGCCGGCCTTTTACCGGGGGGTGATCCAGGAGCGCAAGGGGAACCTGCCGGAGGCGCTCGCCGCCCTCGAAGAGAGCCTGCGTCTTGATCCCGACTCGGTGTACGCATTGAACAACAAGGGTAATATTCTCATCGATCTCGGGCGGCTGGACGAGGCGCTGCACTGCTTCGACCTGATTCTCGAGCGCACCGACAGCTACCCGCTGGCCTATTACAACCGGGCCTGCGTATTCGCCCTTCGTGGCAAGGTGCGCGAGGCGGTGCAGGCGCTTGGACAGGCCGCGGCCCAGGATGCCCATTTTCTCGAGGATGCCATGCAGGATCCCGATTTCGACCGGGTGCGCGACTCGCGCACCTTTCTCAAGCTGATCGGAGGAAGCTGACCCCTATGAGCGAGGGCAGGGCGGACATCCCGGTTCACGGCATGAAATGCCAGAAATGCGTGAACAAGGTGACTGCAACGCTGACAGCTCTCGCCGGGGTCGAGTCGGCGGAGGTTTCGCTGGCAAAGCGGCGGGCAAGAGTTCGTTTCGATGCTGCCGCCGTCGACCGCGACCGCCTCGAAGCGGCGGTCCGGCAGGCCGGTTTCACGGTGCCGGAGGCCGGGGCGGAGACTGCCGCGCCTGAACCGGCGGCCAGCGTCCCTACTGCCCCGGCAGATAAGACCGGGCACGCCCGGCTGACCCTCAACCTGGGCGGGATGACCTGCGCCAACTGCGCCGCCACCATCGAGAAGGGGATTGCCGGGCTGGCGGGGGTCGCTGCCGCCAGGGTCAACTTTGCCGCCGAAAAACTGTCGGTCGAATACGATGCCGCCGCCCTGGATGCCGCTGCCATCCGCCGGGCCGTTGAGAATCTCGGCTACCGGGCCTGGAGCGCCGATGAGGGCGACCGGCAGGACGACGCCCGGGGGCAGCTCTACTGGCTGATTTTTTCGGCGGTGCTGACTGCGCCGATCATGCCGCTGATGTGGTGGATGCCGTTCGGCGCGGCGACCGGTCTGGTGATCGCCGGGCTGGCGACCCTGGTGCAGTTTTCCGCCGGGCTGATCTTTTATCGCGGAGCCTTTACTTCGCTGCGCAACCGCAGCGCCAACATGGATGTGCTGGTCGCCCTCGGCATCACCGCCGCCTACGGCTATTCAGCCCTGGCCCAGTTCAATCTGTTCGGCCTCGAAGGGCCGGTCTTTTTCGAAACCAGCGCCATGCTCATCACCTTCATCCGCTTCGGCAAGTGGCTCGAGGCAAGGGCCAAGGGGAAGGCCAGCCAGGCCTTGAAGAAGCTGCTGCACCTGCAGGCCGACCGGGCCGTGCTGCTGGTCGACGGGGTCGAGCAGGAGGTGCCGGCCAGCCGGGTCAAGCCGGGCGATACGGTGCTGGTGCGGCCGGGGGAGAAAATCCCGGTCGATGGCGAAGTGCTCGAGGGACAGTCGGCGGTCGATGAGGCGATGGTGACCGGCGAGTCGGTGCCGGTGGAAAAAGAGCCGGGGCAGGCGGTGACCGGGGCCACCATCAACCTGACTGGCCGCCTGCAGGTGCGGGCCACCCGGGTCGGCGAAGCCACGGTACTGGCCCAGATCGTCCGTATGGTCGAGGAGGCGCAGACCGAAAAAGCGCCGATCCAGCGGCTGGCCGACGCGGTTTCCAGTATATTCGTACCGGTGGTGGTGGCCATCGCCGTGACGACTTTTTTGGTCTGGTACCTGGCGACGGGCTCCGGCTTCCTCTTCGCCTTCAAGATGGCCATCGCCGTGCTGGTGATCGCCTGCCCCTGTGCCCTCGGGCTGGCCACCCCGACCGCCATCATGGTCGGCAGCGCGGTCGGGTTGTCGGCCGGAATCCTGTTCAAGCGGGCATCGGTGCTCGAACATATTTCCCGGCTGCAAGTGCTGCTGCTGGACAAGACCGGAACCCTCACCCGCGGCGAATTCGCGGTGACCGACCTGGTGCCGGCAGAGCCCGGCGGCGAAGCAAACCTGCTGCGCCTGGCGGCGGCGATCGAGGCGGCCAGCACCCACCCCCTGGCCAAAGCGGTCGTGCGCCGGGCGCAAAATGACGGCATCATTTTCCCGGCGGCCGCCGAGGTCACCGAAATCGGCGGTTTCGGCCTCAGCTCGGTGGTCGACGGCGGCCGGGTGCTGGCTGGCAGCCAGCGGCTGATGGAACAGCATGGGGTCGCCGTCGACACCCTGCAGGAGCGTTGTGATGCCCTGGTTGCACAGGGCAAGTCGCTGGTCTTCGTGGCGACGGACGGAAAACTGATCGGCCTGCTCGCCCTGGCCGACACGCTCAAGGATCACGTGGCGGAAACCATCCGCCGGATCGGCGAACTGGGCTTGAAGACCGTGATGATCACCGGCGACCGGCTGGCTGCGGCCCAAACCATTGCCGCCGAGGCCGGGATCGAAGAAGTCGAGGCCGAGGTTCTGCCCGGCGACAAGCAGCAGGTCGTGCGGCGCTACCAGCAGCAGGGCTTTTTCGTCGGCATGGTCGGCGACGGCATCAACGACGCCCCCGCCCTGGCCGCTGCCGACATCGGCATCGCCATCGGCAGCGGCACCGACGTCGCCAAGGAGACCGGCGACCTGATCCTGGTCAAGGGGGATATCCGCGACGTCGAACGGGGCATCCGCCTGGGCCGAAAGACATTAAGCAAGATCAAGCAGAATCTGTTCTGGGCCTTTTTCTACAACGTGGTCGGCATCCCGGTGGCCGCCGGCCTGCTCTACCCGATGTTCGGGATCACCCTCAAGCCCGAGTATGCCGGGCTGGCGATGGCTCTTTCCAGTGTTTCGGTGGTCAGCAACAGCCTGCTGCTTGGTCGGTTCAGGGTTGAAGGAAGAAGGAAGAAGGAAGAAGGCAGGAGTTTTTGATGGTCCGTTCCGTAATTGTTGGCGTGATTGGTGCCGGATGTGCCAGCGAGGCCGGTTATGCTGCGGCCCGTGAAGTCGGTCGCTTGCTGGCCGGTCGCGGGGCGACGCTGGTCTGCGGCGGCCTGGGCGGGGTCATGGAAGCGGCCTGTCGCGGTTGCAGTGAAGCCGGCGGGATGGCGGTCGGCCTGCTCCCCGGGGCCACCGCGGAGTCGGCCAACCCCTGGGTCGGCCTGCCGATCGTGACCAACATGGGGCATGCCCGTAACGTCATCATTGCCCAGACCGCCCAGGTGCTGATCGCCGTCGAAGGCGAATACGGCACCCTTTCGGAAATCGCCGTCGCCCTGAAGCTGGGCAAGCCGGTGATCTCTCTGCAGAGCTGGCCGGAAGTCCCCGGAATCGTCCCGGCCGATAGTCCCGAGCAGGCGGTTGCCGCCGCTTTTTCTTTACTGGAGCAGAAGAGGTGACCCGCTGATGACCATCGAGCTGACACGTTCCGCAGACTTTTCCGGCCGTTTTATCGAGTGGGTTCGGGGCAAGGGCAACATCCTGATCGTTGCCCACGATAACCCCGATCCCGATTCGCTGGCGGCGGCCATGGCCCTCAAGCACCTTATCCTGGTGAAAACCGGCCAGAAAGCCACGGTGACATACGGCGGCATCATCGGCCGTGGCGAAAACAAGATGATGGTGCAAAAGCTCGAGATCAAATCCGAACCTATCGATCGGATCGACCTCGACCGCTTCCAGGTGGTCTGCATGGTCGACACCCAGCCGGGCACCGGAAACAATTCCTTTCCTGCCGACCGCCCGGTTCACCTGGTCATCGACCACCATCCCGCCCAGGGGGTCTGCGTCAACTGCCAGTGGGTCGACATCCGCGAAAACTACGGGGCTTCCGCGAGTATCCTGTTCGAGTACCTGCTGGCGCAGAATGTCACGATCAACACCAAGCTGGCGACCATCCTCTTTTACGCCATCAAATCGGAAACCCAGGACCTTGGCCGCGAATGGTGCAAAGCCGACCGCGAAGCCTACCTGCACCTGGTGCCTCTGGCGAACAACCGGATTCTGTTCGACATCACCCACCCCGAAGTCCCCCGCGAGTATTTCGCATCGTACAGCCGGGCCATCCGCAACGCCCGCACCTACGGCGATGTTCTGGTGTTCAACCTGTTTGCCATCGATAATCCCGACATGGTCGCCGAGATGACCGACTTTCTGCTGCGAGCCGACGGCATTACCGCCGCACTGGGGATCGGCTATCATCAGGGGATGGGGATTCTTTCCTTCCGCACCCTGTCGCATGATCTGAAGTCCGGTGATCTGATGAAAATGGTCGTTGGCGATCTCGGCACGGCCGGGGGGCACGGCATGATCGCCGGGGGACAGATCCGCCCGATGAGTGCCGACCCGGTTCTGCAGAAAGAGCTGCAGAATACCCTGACTCTTCGCCTGCTCGAACTTCTCGGGCGCAAAAAGATCCGCGGGCGCAAACTGGTCTGAGCGGGCCGCATTGACAGGAACTGACCCCTGGGGTATAACGGCGCTTTTCCGGCGAGGTGAGCATGTTGCGTTTATTTGTCCTGTTTCTGCTGTTGTCTGCCTGGGTCACCCCCGCTTGTGCGACCGTGGAGCTGGCCCTGGGCAACCAGGCTCCGGCCGCCATCAGCGAGGTATACTACCGCGACGGCATCTCTTTTCTGGCGATCGATGATGTGCTGCCGGCCCTCGGCCTGAGCGGCCGCTGGGACTCGGTCGCCCACGTCTACACGATCAGCACCCCGTACGGAATCGCATCGATCTCCCCGGGAAGCCAGTACCTCCGGATGGGCGGGCGCTTCGTCCCGCTGAAAAACTCGCCTCGATTCATCGACGGCCGTCTGCGGGTCGATGAAACGTTCGTCAGCGAGCAGTTTCCCGCGCTGCTCGGCCTTTCGGTCTATTACCGCAACCTCAACCCCCAGGCTGCGCCCCCCGCCGGCGACGAATCTTCGCTCGATCGCTTCTTCTCCTTCCTGCTGCAAAAGAAGGAGGCGACCAACGGCCCCGCCCTGCGCGGCGTGGTGATCGATCCCGGACACGGCGGACAGGAGCCCGGTTCCCTCGGCCTCGGCGGAGTCAAGGAGAAGACGGTGGCCCTCGATGTTGCCCGCGCCCTTGAGAAACAGCTCAAGATGCAGCTCGGTATCCCGGTTTACCTGACCCGCGACACGGATTACGCGCTCAGCTCCGAGCAGCGCCTGGAGCCGGCGACCCGCTCCGATGTCGACGTGCTGCTGCAGCTGCACGCCCAGGCCTCGCCCCATGCCGAAACCTCGGGGATGTTCCTGTTTGTCCGGCCCCAGGAAGAGTTCGAAGGCGGGGCCGTGCCGGCGGAGCAGGGGGGGAGCATGCACCTTGCCAAAAGTCTGCAGAAAGCCCTGCTGAAACAGGGGCTGCCGGTAGCCAGGATCGTCCCGGCACCGCTGCTCCCGCTCGGTCGCGGCAATCTGCCGACCGTGCTGGTCGAAATGGGCTACCTGACCAACGCCGCCGATGTGGCCCTGCTGACGCAACCCGAAGCGCGGAACCGGCTGGTTCTGGCGCTGTATGATGGTTTGAAAACCTTTGCCGATGAACAGAAGGAGAATTTGCAGTGACCGATCATTCACCTGTACGAATCGACGGCCGTGCGGCCGACACGCTGCGCCCGATTACCTTTGAGCGAAACTTCACCCGCTACGCCGAGGGCTCGGTACTGGTCAGCTTCGGTGAAACCAAAGTGCTCTGCAATGCCACGGTCGAAGAAAAAGTTCCGCCGTTCATGCGCGGCGAGGGGCGCGGCTGGGTAACCGCCGAGTACGCCATGCTGCCGCGGGCCACCCACAGCCGCAGCGCCCGGGAATCGACCCGCGGCAAGGTCGGCGGCCGTACCCACGAAATCCAGCGGCTGATCGGCCGTTCGCTGCGGGCGGTGATTGATCTCGAGGCCCTCGGCGAGCGCACCATCCAGATCGACTGCGACGTTCTCCAGGCCGACGGCGGCACCCGCACCGCCTCCATCACCGGCGCCTACGTCGCCCTGGTCGATGCTCTGAACGGGCTGGTCTCCAAGGGGCTGCTCGAAAAGGCGCCGATCAACGAAAGTGTCGCCGCGGTCAGCGTCGGCATCGTCGACGGCAAGCCGGTGCTCGATCTCAACTACGACGAGGATTTCAAGGCCTCGGTCGACATGAACTTCGTCATTACCGGCAACGGCCTGTTTGTTGAAGTACAGGGAACCGCCGAAGAAGCGCCTTTCTCTGCGGCCGAACTCGATGCCCTGCGCGATCTTGCCGTGAGCGGCTGCGGCGAGCTGGCCAAGCTGCAGCGCCTGGCACTGGAAGGCTGAGCCATGGAACTGCTGGTAGCCACCCGCAATGCCGGGAAACTCAAGGAGATCAGGCGGCTGCTCGGCGACCTCGGGATCGAGGTCAAGGGGCTCGACGCCTTCCCCGAACTCCCAGAAGTCGAAGAGGACGGCGACACCTTTGCCGCCAACGCCATCAAGAAGGCGGAAACCGTCGCCGCACTGACCGGGCTTGCGACCCTCGCCGACGACTCCGGCCTCGAAGTCGCCGAGCTGGGCGGCCAGCCCGGCGTACGCTCGGCCCGCTACGCCGGCGAGCAGGCGACCGACGCCGACAATAACCGCAAGCTGCTGGCGGCGCTGGCAGGCGTCCCCGCCGAACGGCGTCAGGGGGCCTTCCGCTGCGCCATGGCCCTGGCCCGCCCCGGTCAAGAGAGCCGGGTCTTTCACGGCCGGGTCGAAGGAATCATGCTCGATGCCGCCCGCGGCGACGGCGGTTTCGGCTACGACCCGCTCTTTCTGGTGCGCGAGTACGGCAAGACCATGGCCGAGCTGCCGCTCGACGTTAAAAACCGCATCAGCCACCGCGGCCAGGCACTGCGGCAGGTGGTGGAGTTTCTGCGCGGCGAATGAGATTGCCGCCGGCAGTGATTATCCGGTAACAGGGGGGAGCCTTCAGGCTCCCCCCTGTTTTTTGTGGTGGATTTGAAATTCGGGCGCTTGAAGCGGGGGGAGGGCATTCATCTTTTGCAGGGTCGGAAGCCCGATCTGTAAGAAGATGCCGACCACCTGTTTCAATAGTTTGTCCATAGACCCTCGACAGGCTAACCCTCTTGTGATCCTACCTTACGGTGTTCATTTCAGAAGTATGGAAAAATCTTTCTGGATCTCACTGATGTCGATCTTGGCCTCATCGATTTTCTCTCCCCAGGTTTTGGGTCCGCCAGTCACCTCCAGGTAAATTTTTTCCGCCGGCTGGTTTGTTTTGGCGGATATAAGGGTGGCTAAAATCAATTCCGGATTCGAGATCCCTTTCTTTCGAATTTCTGCCAGTTCAACCTCGGATTGTATCTTGAAGCGGGTGAACAGATCATCGACGACCAACTGGGCTAATCGCTCGGCAGATGCCTGGTTGTTGACGGCGTTTGCGAAACTCGCACCCATCGTTTTCGGGGAGAGGCCGAGTTGTTGAGAAACTTCCGACCAGTTGTTTTTGGTCCCTCTGGTCTCGAGCAATGATTCCGGTGATGAGTCAGACTTTTCGGCCACCCAGTAGGCGATCCAGAGGTCATCCATTGAGGTTCCCTGCTGCTTTTTTCTGACGATCATTTTTTTCTCGGTGCCAAAGACGGTGGCAAAAAAAGTATTTTGGGTCGCGGCCAGAAAATATGGGTCGGCCGCCTCGGGACGCGACGGGTCGTACGCTCGATCGGTGAAGCAATGACAGTTGATCGCCGGTATGGCCATGGCCGAAAACGGAAAAGCCAAAAGGATGATCAGGCTAACCAGGGCTTGTTTAATCATGGGTCGTTGTCCTTTCTGAGATGTTTTTGTCCGTGTTGTATATTGAGCCATCCCGCCGTTTGTCCGCCGCTTTGCTGATCCAGGTATCCTCAACCATGTCCAGCCAAAATCTTGCAGATCAATGCTTTTTCGCAATGAAATCCGTAGCATCGCCCTTGAATGGTATGACACTGTACAATGATGAGATATTCCTTAGCTTTGACGCAGGTCATATTTCCCCTTTCTTTTTCGAGATACCTCAACGACTTGCTGGATAAAACCACCGACAGGGTGACCCGTTGCAATGTCAAGATACCCCAATAAAAATCTAAGTGTCCTGCGATTTCAATTACTTGATAATGTGATAAATTTTCTTATGAACATGAAATTACCTCTCAGGTAGGTGGCGCTACCATGGTTTAGCCCTTTAACGAAAAGGGGGAATCTGTATGCTGAACATGGAGGAAATCAAAAGACATTATTGCTTTACCCAGGAGGATGCCCGGCTTCTGCAGGAGCTGCTGCCTGTCGCGGAAAGAAATACCGAGAGGATGATCGACGAATTCTACGATTATCTGTTAGGGCATGCAGAAACAGCAGATTTCCTTCGTGATGAAACCGTTGTGCAGCGTCTGAAAAAAAGCCACGCCCTCTGGTTTTGTAACCTGTTCCGGGGCAATTACGACAATCAGTACCTGCGAACCCTGCAGCGCACCGGTCTGATTCATGTAAGCATCGGCCTGAATGCCCACTATGTTAATGCCGCAATGCACCAGATTAGACGTTTCCTGCTGGAGTTAATCAGGGAAACCTATCCTGGAGAGGATGAGCGACGGCGGCATATGGCCGCTATTGAGAAAATTCTCGACATTAATCTCGATATTATGACAGCGGCATATCAGGAAGAGGCGCTGAAAAAAGTATTCATCTCCCAAAGGTTTGAATCCAAACTGGTTCACGCCACCGAACGCTTCACTTACGGGCTCAATTTGATTCTGGTCCTGGCACTGGTCGGGGTATCCCTTTCGGTTGTCGGATTATTTCTCTGGGAAATCACCCATGTTTTTTCCGGAGCGGTGGAGAAAGGCATACTGAGCGCTCTGGGGACCTTGCTCATTCTGTGGATGATGATCGAGCTCATGGATAGCGAGATCAAAACCCTCAAAGGGGGACGGTTCAATATCCTGGTTTTTATCGGTGTCGTTATCATTGCCATTATCCGTGAAATCCTTATCTCCACTCTTCGTCATGACCCCTTGACGACCCAGGCCTTCCTGGCAGGCACCCTGCTGATTCTAGGCATCGTCTATTTCCTGGTAGCCAAGAGCCAACAGGTCGGCTCGTCGCACTCGACCTTTCATTGAAAGAAATTTTTCCCTTTTTGATCCAGGTCAATTTATGAAATTAATAATAATTATACGTTTTAAATAACCTGTAATTCCATTCACTTTTAACGCTGTTGAGAGGTGAAAAATGATCCATAGAGGGTTGTTGGCGCTCGGGGTTTTTGTCGCAGGTCTTGTCTTGTCTCTGATATCGGTTGGGGCTGACGCCGCCGATGCTCGACTGGCGGAGCGGGGTGAAGCCATTTTTCAACAGAAGTGCAGCTCCTGTCATACCTTCGGCGGCGGCGACCTGCCCATGGGGCCCGACCTGGCCGGGGTAACGGAAGTTCGAGAGCCGGCGTGGTTAGCGGCATTCATCCTTAATCCCGGTAAGATGATGGCTGCCAATGACCCCGTGGCCGTGCAACTGAAGCAGCGCTTCAATGATTTTGTCATGCCCAGCATGGGGATCACCGACCAGGAACTTGCGGCGCTGTTGGCTTACCTCGCCGCGCCGGCCGAGGCTCAGCACCATGCCGCACCGGCGGTGCCGCCAGCGGTTACACCTGCCGCCGAGACCGGCGCGACGGGGGACCCCCGTCGCGGTGAAGCGCTGTTTGTCGGCACGGCCTTCTTTGCCAACGGGGGCGCCCCCTGTCTGGCCTGCCACGGCATCGCCGGCGCCGGTTTGGGAAAAGCGGCAGGCGCCAGCTTCGGGCCTGATCTTACCGCGCTCTGGGAAAATTTCGGCGAAGACGGCGTGCTCAGCGTCCTGGAATCCCTGCCCTTTCCCAGTATGACGCCGATTTACGCCAACCGGCCGTTGAATCACCAGGAACAGCTCGACCTGGCGGCATTTCTCGCTGAAGTGAACGGTCGGCCGGCACCTCAGATCAGTAGTGGCCTGGCTGGAGATGTTTTGCTTGCGGGCGCGGTCTTTCTCGGCCTGATCGGCCTGTTCGGCTGGCGGCGGTTGCATGGAGTCCGCCGGCCCCTGGTGAAAAATGCCCAGCAAGGAAAGGGGAAATGACATGAGCTGGATCAAGGATATCATCGATCCCAAATCCCGGCAGTGGGAGGAGTTCTATCGCAATCGCAACCAGTGCGACAAGGTGCTGCGCAGTACCCACGGCGTCAACTGCACCGGTGGCTGCTCCTGGAACGTGCATGTCAAGGACGGCATCGTCGGCTGGGAGCTGCAGGCCACCGACTATCCGGCCCTGGAGCCGA
>NZ_JBFHGD010000004.1:0-39128 GCF_041583255.1 Trichloromonas sp.
GGGCCGGTTCTTGCCCGATCCATAATATGGTGCTATAAACGTTCACGCTTGTTGCACGAGGCGCGGCGTCCTCGCAAAGAGAACTGAGAGAGCCTCTATCTTGAAATCCGATCTGAGCTTGTCATGAATATCCCGGCCCCACAAATAACCGCTCTTTTTGTGCGCAACGTGATTCTGCCTTGTTTGTCATTGCCTGGCATCAGCCACGACAGGTGGTCTGTACTGGGACTGAAGGTAAAATCTCGGCAATGCTCCATCTTTAAGGCCAGCCATCCATCATTGGCACATCCGGTCGCTATAAAAATATATGCTCCTGACCAGGTCAAACCGATCGGGGCGAGCTATCAGTATGAAGCCCTTTGCCTGTTTTATGACAAAATGGCGGGTGAACCGACCCTGCGGGTACCCAAACCCTTGGGTTTTATTCCGGAATATGGCGCCATTGCGATGGAATGGATCGATAGCCCCCGATTACGGTCTGTGCTGCTGCTGAATGCCTTTAATCGAAGTCGGCGACTTGAGCTGATTTCAAAAGCTGGTCAATGGATTCGCCATTTTCATGAAGTCTCTGGGATTTCCTGTGAGCGGGTTGCGTTGACTCCTTATGTGGCGACAGTCGAGAGGTTGTCGCAGCGCAGCCAGGAAGCCCGCTTTTTGGCCAGGAATGATTCAGTCTTCAAGCTGGCGACAGAGAGTCTCCAGCGCGGCAGCAGGGCCTTGGACAACCGACGGCTACCCCATGCTGCCGCTCATGCCGACTTCACCCCCGCCAATCTCCACTACGGTGGGGGCAGAATGTTCGGTATCGATATATGGGCGAACAGGCGCGCACCGGTTCTGGAAGACTATTGCCGCATGTCCAGCTATCTGGCTCTTGATCATTCCGGGTTGATCTTGTCAAAACAGCGATCCCTTTCGGGGCTTTCCAGGTCGAATTTTGACGCCTTCTTCTCCAATGCGCTAGCCGGTTTTGAAATCGATCCTGATCTGATCGCGTATTTCTCCCTTTTCGAATTGCTCCGACGCTACATTACGGCTTTTGAATGGAGCTGCCGCAGCAAAATCAGTTGGCAAACAGTTCGGAAAATCCGGGCAAAAGCATTAGTTCAATCCCTGTCGGCTCAGTTCTGACGGGGGAGGCTGCCTAAGCGGCTTGCCGCCAGTGTGTGCGGACAGGACCATTCCCTCTCGGGCGCTTGCGCCTGCCTGCTGCGAAGCATCCGCCCTCTCGTGGGCAGTCACGATATCTCCATGTCAGTCTGCTTGCGCCCGTCCCCTTACTTATTTCCTAGCTGACGGTCGTCGTGTGACATATTCTGTCAAGGGGCTGCCTTATACCTTAGAGCCAGATACTCAAACGCTTGCAACGGAGGTGGTTCATGGTCTGGCTGGATGTGACGGGGAGCAATGGCAGTGCCTTGTATTTTGTGACGGATCGGATTGAACGACAGCAGGGGCGGGGAGCCGCAGGTTTTACCCTGGCGGGGATTGTCGGTGACGGTCAGTATGAAGGGGAGGTGATCGTCGAGGTCGGTGCCGTCCCCGAGGTGACCTACATCGATGCCTGGCTGGCGGCGCGAGATTTCAGCGCCTTTGAAAGGCGGATTGACCTCGTTCAGGTTACCGCTGCGCTGACCGCGATTGCCGAACGGGTGATCGGCGGTCTCGGCGGCCAGGCTTCCTGCTTCGGCGAGCGGCGGGCGGGGCGCTCCGGCAGGGTGGCGGAGGCTTCGCCGGTCTGGCGCGCGGTGGCCTGAACCTCGGCTGATCTCCTGATTCGAAGCCCTTTAATCCTGAGGTGCTTGCAATTGATCCGACGCTGGGGTAAAAGAGTGAAAACTTTCCGTCGGGGATCTCTTCATGCGTACTCTTGTTCTTGCTTCGACCAGCCCGTATCGTCTGCAGCTGCTGCGCCAGCTCGGGCTTTCGTTTCAGGTGGCGGCGCCCCTGTTCAAGGAAACCATCGACCAGGAAATCGCTCCTGAACTGCAGGTCAAGCACCTGTCGTCGCATAAGGCGAAGAGCCTGGCGCAGCGCTATCCCGATGCCCTGATCCTCGGTGCCGACCAGGTGTTTGTCGATGGGCGGGGCAAGGTGCTCGGCAAGCCCGGTTCGCCAGAAGGCGCCGTGGCTCAGCTGCGCGAGATGTCCGGCCGCAGTCATACCTTCTTCACCGGGGTTACCCTGCTGGACAGCCGCTCCGGCGTAGCAATGACCGATGTGGTTACCTTCACGGTGACGCTGAAGAAGCTCAGCCGGGAACAGATCCAGCGTTACATCGACCGGGAAAATCCCGTTGACTGTGCCGGTTCGTTCAAGATAGAAGGGCTCGGCATCGCCCTGATGGAGCGTATGGACGGGTGTGACTACACCGCGCTGATCGGCCTGCCGCTGATCAAGGTGACCGAAATGCTCGGCCGCTTCGGCGTCGACGTTCTTTAGCGTCAGGGGCGGCCGTTTCTCCTGGACAGTCCTCTTGACCTTTTGACCAGGCCGGTGGTACTATCGACGATCTTTTCCGCAAACCGGTCATCGCAGCGCGACAGCGTTCGCCGATATCGGTTTTTCTGTTTATGCCGGTGGCTGCCCGTAACCTTTTGCGGGCGCTTTCTGCCGGTTTCTGATCCTGGATTTTCATGGAACACGCGAATTTCGTCCATCTGCATCTGCATAGCCAGTACAGTCTTCTTGACGGTGCCATCAAGATTCCCGACCTGATCAACCGGGTCAAGGAGTACAAGATGCCGGCGGTGGCTGTCACTGACCACGGCAACATGTTTGGTGCCATCGAATTCTATAACAAGGCGATGTCTTCCGGGGTCAAGCCGATCATCGGCTGCGAAGTTTACGTTGCGCCCAATTCCCGTTTCGACAAGTCCAGCGCCCGCGGTTCTTCGGAAGCCTCCTATCATTTCGTTCTGCTCTGTAAAAACCTGGTCGGCTACCGCAACCTCTGCCACCTGGTCTCGGCCGGTTATCGCGAAGGATTCTATTACCGTCCCCGTATCGACTGGGAGCTGCTGAAAGAGCACAACCAGGGGCTGATCGCCATGACCGCCTGCCTGGGGGGGGAGATCCCGGTCATGCTCGGTTCCGGGCGCATGGAAGAGGCGATTGCGCGTACCCGGGAGATGTCGGAGATTTTCGACAACAACCGCCTCTACCTTGAGCTGCAGGAAAACTTCATCCCCGAACAGGACCCCGTCAACAAGGGACTGATCCAGATCGCCAGTGAGCTGCAGCTGCCGCTGGTGGCGACCAATGACTGCCATTACCTGACCCGCGAATCGGCCTACGCCCACGAGGTGCTGCTGTGTATCCAGACCGGCAAGACCATGGACGACGAGAAGCGGATGCGGTTTTCCAACGACGAGTTTTACGTCAAGACCCCGGCCGAGATGGCCGAGCTGTTCAAGGCGACCCCCGAGGCCCTGTCCAACACGGTCGAAATCGCCCAGCGCTGCAACCTCGAATTCGACTTCAATACCTATCACTTCCCCCAGTATGAAAAGCCGGCCGACAAGACCCTCGATGAGGTTCTGGCCGAGATGTCCCGCGAGGGGCTCGACGAGCGCCTGGCCGAGATCCGCAAGATCCGTGAAATTTCCGCCGAAGAAGAGCAGCGCTACCGTGAACGGCTGCAGATCGAGCTCGACTGCATCAAGCAGATGGGTTTCCCCGGCTACTTCCTGATCGTCGCCGATTTCATCAACTGGGGCAAGGATCACAATATCCCGGTCGGCCCCGGCCGCGGCAGCGCCGCCGGCAGCCTGGTGGCCTTCTCCATCCGCATTACCGACATCGACCCGATGCCGTACAACCTGCTGTTCGAGCGTTTTCTCAACCCCGAGCGGATCTCGATGCCTGATATCGACGTCGACTTCTGCATCTATGGTCGCGAGCGGGTGATCGACTACGTGCGCAAGCACTACGGTGAAGAGAACGTCGCCCAGATCATCACCTTCGGCACCATGCAGGCCAAGGGGGTCATCCGCGACGTCGGCCGGGCCATGAACATGTCCTTTGCCGAAACCGACAAGATCGTCAAGCTGATCCCGGGAATCCTCAATATCACCCTGAAGGATTCCCTGGCCCAGGAGCCCAGGCTCAAGGAGCTGATCGACAAGGACGCCAAGATCAAGGAGCTGTTCAATATCGCCCTGGCCCTCGAGGGGCTCACCCGCCATGCTTCGACCCACGCCGCCGGCGTGGTGGTTACGCCGAAGGCGCTCCCCGAGTACCTGCCGCTCTACACCGACCCCAAGTCGGGCGGCCAGGTGACCCAGTTCGCCATGAAATACGTCGAAGAGATCGGGCTGGTCAAGTTCGATTTCCTCGGGCTGAAAACCCTGACCGTCATCGATAAGGCGGTGCGGCTGATCCGCGACGGCAAAGTGCCCGATTTCGATCTCAAGCTGATTCGTGACGATGACCAGAAGTCGTACGAGCTGCTCTCCAAGGGGGAGACCACCGGAGTCTTCCAGCTCGAGTCGTCGGGGATGAAGGAATACCTGATCAAGCTCAAGCCGTCGTGCTTCGAAGACCTGATCGCCATGGTCGCCCTCTACCGTCCCGGCCCGCTCGGTTCGGGGATGGTCGATTCGTTCATCAAGCGAAAGCACGGCCTGGAAACCTTTGACTACCCGTTTCCGCAACTGGAGCCGCTGCTCAAGGATACCTACGGGGTTATCGTCTACCAGGAACAGGTCATGCTGATCGCCCAGGTGCTGGCTAAGTACAGCCTCGGCGGCGCCGACCTGCTGCGGCGGGCGATGGGCAAGAAAAAACCGGAGGAAATGGCCAAGCAGAAGGAGATCTTCCTGGCCGGAGCCAAGGAAAACAAGCTCGACGCGAAAAAGGCCGAGGGTGTTTTCGACCTGATGGAAAAGTTTGCCGCCTACGGTTTCAACAAGTCGCACTCGGCCGCCTACGCCCTGGTCGCCTACCACACGGCCTACCTCAAGGCGCACTACCCGGTGGAATTCATGGCTGCGCTGCTGACCGAAGACATGGAGAACACCGACAAGGTCATCAAGAATATCTCCGAAGTGCGTTCCATGGGGATCGAGGTGCTCCCCCCCGATATCAACGCTTCGGAGCGCTCCTTTACCGTGCACGGCAACTCGATCCGTTTCGGACTCGGCGCCGTCAAGGGGGTTGGCGCAGCGGCGCTCGAGTCAATCATCGAACAGCGCAATGAAGGACTGTACTCCTCGCTGCAGGATTTCTGCGAAAAGGTCGACCTGCGCAAGGTCAACAAAAAGGTGGTCGAAGCCCTGATCCGCTGCGGCGCCTTCGATTCGCTCAAGGGGAAGCGGGCCCAGTATATGGCGGTGCTCGAAGAGTCCATGGAGATCGGCCAGAAGGTGCAGCGGGAAAAGGAGCAGGGGCAGGAGTCGCTGTTCGGCACCGAGGAGATCGTCTCGCACAGGGGGAACGGGTACGGCAAGCTTCCCGATATCGACGAGTGGCCCGAGAAGATTCTGCTGGGCTTCGAAAAGGAGGCTCTCGGCTTCTACATCACCGGTCATCCGCTGGCCCGGCACGGCGCCGTCATCAAGCGATTTGCCACCTGTGACACGGCCGGCTTGAGCGAGCGCTCGGACAAGGAAGAGGTCAAGGTCTGCGGCATTGTTTCCGGCATCAAGGAGCTGACCACCAAGAAGGGCGACCGGATGGCTTTTGTCACCCTGGAAGACCTCTCCGGGTTTGTCGAAATGGTGGTTTTTCCCGAGGTCTACCAGGCCTCGATGGAACTGCTGAAAGGGGAGGATCCGCTGCTGGTGAGCGGCACCCTGGATGTCGGGGAAGAGTCCTGCAAGCTGCTGGTGAACGAAGTTCTGTCACTGCGCGAAGTCAAGGAGCGACTGACCAAACGGGTGCATTTCCGGCTGACCACTCCGGGGCTTTCCGAGGACCAGCTGCAGTCCCTCAGACAGATTCTCGGCCGCTTCAGCGGCAATTGCGACGTGCTGCTGCACCTGGTGATTCCCAACCGCAGCGAGACCATCATCAGCCTTCCCGAGAAGCTGAAGGTCTCGGCTTCGGATGAAATAATGGATGCCGCTGAGAAGTTATTTGGATATAATGTTGTGACCTTTGAATGACGGAAGGGTAACCGTCGCCGACTTCTTTTTTTTGATCTGGCTTCGGCGCCAGTCTAAGGCAGGAGATGAACCATGCAATTTCACCTTGATTTTGAAAAACCCCTGGTTGACCTGGAACAGAAAATTCGTGATCTGCGCGAATTTTCCACGGAAAAAGTCGACTTCGCCGGCGACATCCTGAAGCTCGAAAAAAAGGCGGCAAAGCTGCGCGAGGAGATCTTCTCCAAGTTGACCCGCTGGCAGCGCACCCAGCTGGCCCGTCACATGAACCGGCCGTTCACCCTCGACTATGTCGAGTATATCTTTACCGACTGGTTTGAAGTGCACGGCGACCGTAACTTTCGCGATGACCCGGCCCTGGTTTGCGGCTTTGCCCGTCTCGATGGTGAACCCTGTGCGGTCATCGGCCATCAGAAGGGGCGCGACACCAAGGAGAAGGTCTACCGTAACTTCGGCATGCCCAATCCGGAAGGGTACCGCAAGGCCCTGCGGGTGATGCAGATGGCCGAGCAGTTCGGCCTGCCGATTTTTACCTTTGTCGACACCCCCGGTGCTTTTCCCGGCATCGGCGCCGAAGAGCGTGGCCAGGCCGAGGCGATCGCCCGCAATCTGCGGGAGATGGCGGCCCTGACCGTGCCGGTCATCGTCACGGTCACCGGTGAAGGGGGCTCAGGCGGGGCTCTGGCCATCGCTGTCGGCAACCGGGTAATGATGATGGAATACTCGGTTTACTCGGTCATCTCCCCTGAGGGCTGCGCGGCCATCCTCTGGAACGACGGCACCATGGGGCCCCAGGCTTCCGAAGCCCTGAAGTTGACCGCGAACGATATCAAGGAACTCGGCTGCGTCATTGATGACGTTATCCCTGAACCGCTGGGCGGGGCCCACAACAATCCCCGTGAGGCGGCGGCCAATATCAAGGAATATCTCAAGAAGCACCTTAAGGAACTGAAGGCCCTGAGCGGTGAGGAACTCATCGAGCAGCGCTACCAGAAGTTCCGTGCCATGAGCCGGGTCAAGGAGTAACCGGTCACGGCAGCGGGAGCTGATTTCTTTTGGGAACGGAACGGCCGATGACCGGTCAACGAGCGCAGGTGGTGGGGGTCGGCCAATGCTCCCTCGATCTGCTCGGGCGGGTGGCCCGGTATCCCGCGGTCGATCAAAAGGCCGAACTTGAAGAGGTTCTGACCCAGGGCGGGGGGCCAGTGGCCACCGCCCTGGTTGCCTTGGCGCGCCTCGGTGTCACAACGGCTTTTTTCGGCCGGATCGGCGATGACGAGCACGGTCACCGGATCCGCGGCGACCTGGTTGACGAGGGCATCGATTGCCGTGGGCTGCTGACCGATCCGGGGGCGACCAGCCAGTTTGCGTTCATCGCGGTGGAAGCTGGCAGCGGGCATCGCAACATTTTCTGGACCCGCGGCAGCGCCCGGCCCCTGCTGGCCGATGAAATAGATGCTGCTGCGATAGCGTCCTGCCGGGTTCTTCATCTCGATGGCCTGCAGTTCGAGGCGGCCGTCGCCGCCGCGGTCATCGCCCGCCGACACGGGGTTGTCACGGTGCTCGACGGCGGGACGCTGCGCCCCGAAAGTGAGCGACTGCTGCCTTTGATTGACCACCTGGTGGTCAGCGAACGGTTCGCCCGGCAGCTCTGTCCGTCCGATACGCCCGTTGCTCTGGCGCGCCTGCTCGAATACGGTGCGACGGCGGCGACGATCACCTTCGGTGCCGGCGGCAGTCATACCCTGACCCGCGCTGGCGACTCTTTTCACGTGCCGGCCTTCGCCGTGCCGGTCGTCGATACCACGGGCTGCGGCGACGTATTTCACGGCGGGTACATCTACGGGTTGTTGCAGGGATGGCCGCTGCGCAAGCTGGTGGTCTTTGCTGCCGCCTGCGCCGCCTTAAAAACAAGGGCTCTTGGCGGTCGCACCGCCATCCCGACCTTGGCCGAGGTCGAGTCCCTGCTGGCGGGCCAGGGGCGAAGGGAAGGAGGGGTCGCATGATACGTCTCTTCTGGGTTGTTCTGGCGTTCGCGGTTACCACGGGTTGCGCGGCAGTACCTTATCAATATGGCCAGGATATCGAGGGCCCGAAAACACTGCAGTTGAGGGAAGGCGAGTCTCAGATCGAACGGGGGCGCCCCAACGCCTTTGTCGATGGGCTAGGTCATTACCTCTTCTCGCTGCCTAGCAAGTTGATTCTCTGGAGCTGGCGGGTCGAAAATCATGACATCACGCCGGAAACCGAACTGGCGCTGCGTGATTATCTCGCGGCCAACGGGCTGCAGAATGTCAAGGTGCGTCTTAACGAGTACGCCCCTGGCGGAGAATGGTCGCGCCTGGTCCGCAACCGCGAGATAGGTGGCGGCTGGCGCTATACCCTGGGGGCCCTGAGTACGGTCTTTTATACAATTTTCCCGGGACGGGTGTTCGGTGGTGATCATTACAACCCCTTTACCAACACTATCAGCATTTATTCCGATCACTCTTCCATCGCCCTGCATGAGGGGGCGCATGCGAAAGATTTTGCCCAGCGCGAACTCAAGGGGCTCTATGCCGCGTCACGGTTGATTCCCCTGTTCCCCTTGTACCAGGAAGGCCTGGCCACTGGCGACACCGTCGGGTTTCATCGTAAACAGGGGGCGTCCGAAGCCGAAAAGGATGATTATCGCGTTCTTTATCCCGCCTATGGCACCTATATCGCCGGGGAGGGGCTGGGGATCGCTTCCTGGTTCGGGCCGATTAGCTACCCCGTTGAACTGGCCGTGCAGGCCGCAGTCGCCATTCCCGGCCACATCATCGGTCGGGTCAAGGCCTCGCAGGTCGAAGAGGCCCCTGAGGCGATGGAGTCCGCTGCGGATGCGTCGGACGATCGTTGACCCATTTACCTTTTGGATGCGTGTTTAGATGATTTCAGCAGTTCGTTGTTGGCTCAGGCCGGTTTTCGTTGGCTCCCTGTTCTTCGTGACCGCTGCCTGCGGCGGCCCGAAATACGATGTAAGGGTTCTGGATTCGGCGCAAGTGCAAGTCGCGCCTCCTTCGCCTGCTCCCGGCGTGGCCGCCGAGAGCCCGGTTTCGCCGAATGTGCCGGTAAAAACGGTCCCGGCCCGGGAGCTCAAGCCCTACCAGCGGCCATACACGGTCAACGGGGTCCGCTATGACCCGATGCTCGATCATCGCGGCTACGTCGAAGAGGGAGTGGCCAGCTGGTACGGCGAGGATTTCCACGGGCTCAAGACCAGCAACGGCGAAATCTATGACATGCACGCCATGACCGCCGCCCACAAGACGCTGCCGCTGGGGGTTTACGTCAAGGTGAAGAACCTACGCAACGGCAGCGAGGAGATCCTTCGCGTCAACGACCGGGGGCCCTTCGTCAAGGGGCGGATAATCGATCTCTCTTTTGCTGCGGCCAAGGCCCTGGGCGTGGCCGGGCCCGGCACCGCGCCGGTGCGGGTCGAAGCCCTGGGAACCAGGGTGCAGGATGCCCGCGGCCAGATCAGCTACCAGCCGCTGCCCAGTTACGACATCGGCAGCTACGCGGTGCAGGTCGGCGCTTTTACCGTCGCCGACAACGCCCGCCGCCTCGCGGCGGAGATGAAGAGCCGTTTCGGTGCATCGGATATCCAGGAGGATGATGTCAACGGCCGCCGCTATTATCGTGTGCGGGTCGGCAAATTCACCTCGCTGGATGCGGCCGAGGCGGCCAAAACCGATTTTGAACGGTCCAATTACCCGGGGGCCTTTGTGGTCGCCTTTGAATAACCATCGAATCTCTTCTGTAGAAAGTTTGGCCTGAAATGTTCCAGTTTACCCTGCTTAATACCGATTCGGAAACCTCGGCTCGCCGCGGCCGCCTGGAAACCCCGCACGGTACCATCGAAACGCCGATTTTCATGCCGGTCGGAACTCATGCGGCGATGAAAGCGATGACCCCCGCCCAGGTCGAGGAGACCGGCGCCCAGATTATCCTGTCCAATACCTACCATCTGCACCTGCGCCCCGGGGAAAGCCTGGTGGAAAAAGCCGGGGGACTGCACGCCTTCATGAACTGGAAGCGTCCGATCCTTACCGACAGCGGCGGCTTCCAGGTCTTCTCGCTGCCGAAAAAAAAGATCACTGAGGACGGCGTCTTCTTCAAGCATGAGGTTTCGGGCAACGAAATTTTTCTCGGCCCGGCCGAAGCGATGGCCATCCAGAACACCCTCGGCGCCGATATCATCATGGCATTTGACGAGTGCATTCCTTATCCGGCTACCCACGATTACGCCGCCAAGTCGATCCGCAAGACCCTGCGCTGGGCCGAGGCCTGCCAGAAGGCGCACAAGCGTCAGGACCAGGCTCTTTTCGGCATCGTCCAGGGAAGCGTCTATGACGACCTGCGCCGCGATTGCGCCAGGGAACTGACCGCCATGGGCTTTCCCGGCTACGCGATCGGCGGGGTCAGTGTCGGCGAGGGACTCGAGCTGCTGAAAAAGGTCGTCGATTACACGGCCCCGTTTCTGCCGGAAAACAAGCCGCGCTACCTGATGGGGGTCGGCCTGCCGGAAGATATTCTTGAAAGCGTCGAGCGCGGTATGGACATGTTCGACTGCGTGATTCCCACACGTTACGCCCGCAGCGCGACGCTTTTCACCAGTCGCGGCAAGATCCGTCTGACCCATCGCCGTTACCGGCGGGACTTCTATCCGGTGGATGCCGCTTGCGATTGTTACTGTTGCCGTAATTTTACCCGCGCCTACCTGCATCATCTGTTCAATGCCAATGAAATCCTTTCCGCGATTCTGTCGGCTATTCACAACGTCCATTTTTATCTGAACATGATGGCCGGCGTGCGGACCGCGATAGAGCAGGGCCAATTCAGGGCCTTTAAGGAAGAGTTTCTCGGGCTTTACGGATTTTTCGGCCCGGAGGGCTCTGACCACTGACGGGTTGAGCTGACAGGGGAGGGGGATGAACGTTAAGGACTCGGGCCTGGTGCTGGATGTCGATACGGCTCGCCGGTTACGCCTGGCGTTGACAGCTTCCGGGGCAGAACTCTTTACGCTGCTGCAGGATCCGGCCGGTGAGGTACTGCGGACGCTGCTGAAAAATCCCCGCCTGGGAGAAGACCATCTGCTGGTTCTGCTCAAGCGCCGGGATCTTACCGAAGACTTGCTGAAGGCTGTTTCCCAGCTCAAGTTGGGGGAGGGCAGCCACCGGGTCAAGCTGGCGCTGGCCAAAAACCCGGGGACACCCGGTACGCTGCTGCAGTCTCTGCTGCCTCAGCTTTACCTGTTTGAACTGATTGAACTCTGCTTTCTTCCCGGGGTGACTCCCGATCAGAAGGTGGCCGCCGAACGGGTTGTCCTGCAGCGCCTGCCGACGACCGCCCTTGGCAACAAGATGACCATGGCCCGGCGCGGCACCGCTACCATTGTCGATGCCCTGCTGAAGGAGGGGGATATCCGTCTGATGGACCCCTGTCTGCAGAACCCCCGGCTCAGGGAAGTCTCCATTCTTCAGTTTCTGAACGGCCCCCATGCCTCGGCCGAAACGATTTCGGCCATCGCCCGGAATCCCCGCTGGAAGCAGCGCCCGAATCTCAAAATGGCGATGCTCAAGAATCGCAAGACCCCCGTTGTTTGGTTCACGGTCTATTTGCCCAGGCTGAAAACCCAGGACCTGCATGCCTTGATCTCGTCGCGTAAACTGGCGCCCGGGCAGAAGCAATTGGTTGAAGAAGAATTGAGGAAGCGCGGTTTTTGAAGATATGTCAGAAGCTTGCCTGACATACTTAATGTACTTTCTGGTTTTAGCTGGAGTTTTGTTTGGCCGTTGATTTACACAAAATCGAGTTTATCAAGGCGTATCTGCGACTCGAATTTCAGGATCCCTATGTCCTGACGGTCGAAACCCTGCTGCGGCTTCGACGCAACCTCAGGCAGGCGGCCAAGCAGGTTGAGCTTTTGCCCGCCGGCTTGAACGGCCTGGCCTTCGATGCTCTTTTTGACCCCCCGGTTTCACCGGATCCCTTCGCCCGGCGACGTTACCAGCTGCCGGGCCCCCCTTTCGTGATTCACCCTCCGTTGAATCTTCCGCTTCCTGCTGTCATTGAGGGCGCTCTGCAATTGCCGGTGGTTCTGTTCGGCCAGGGAACCCATTTGCTGAGAGAGTTGTGCCTGGCGTTTCAGGCGTTGGGAGTGCGGGGTTTTCACCGGGGAGAAGGTTTTTTCGAATTGTCGGCGGTCGACGCTGAAGATCTTTCGGGTAACCGGACGTGCATCTGGCGGCAGGGCGGACGGACGCCACTGTCCGTCCCTCTTCTCAATGCCGGCTGGTGGCTGGACAGCTTCTCTGCTGCGCCGCAAATCTGCCTGCAGCTTCACACCCCGGCGCGTCTGTTGTCCGATGGCCGGCCGCTCTTCAGGCCCGGTTTCAGTGCTTTGTTTCCGTTCATTATGCGCCGGGTCACAGCCATGGTTCACGCCCATTGCGGTCAGGAGCTGGTTGATGATCCCGGTTTCTATATCTTGGCGTGCCAGCAGGTTCGTGAGCTTGAAAACTCTCTCGGTTGGCGCGATTGGAGGAGTCTCGAGGGGGACGGCCGCCGGCAGGATGTCGGTGGGGTCGTCGGGGCGTTAACGCTCTCTGGCGGCGCCCTGCAGGATGTGCTTTGGCTGCTGCGTTTAGCCTCCCTGCTGAACCTTGGCAAGGGGGCGGCCTTTGGTGCGGGGCATCTGACCATTTCCGACAAGCTGTGAACGGGGTGGCTTGCCAGCTTAAGCATTGTTGCTATACTTATTGAAAATACAGTGCTTTCGAGGAGGTGACCATGACTAATCTTTGGGATGAGCGAAAAAAAGCACTCGAAAATCAGTTCTTTTACAACGAGGAAAAAGAAAAAATAGAAAAAATGCGAACGGAGGCCAGAGAGAAGGTCATCCGTGAGCTGTGCCGCAACCGATGTCCGAAATGCGGTGATGCCATCAAGGCCTTGACCTTTCGGGGGGTTCCTCTCGATAAGTGCGAGAGTTGCGGCGGGGTCTGGCTCGGCCCCAGAGATCTGCAACTCCTCTCAGAAAAAGATCACCGGACCTGGTTCGACAAATGGTTCAAGGGTGAGCCAGGGTAGGATTAAAAAAGCGGCGAGACTCTTCGCCGCTTTGCTTTCTGCGGCAAAAACCGGTACTATGCACCGTTACTCAAACACCTGTAACATGATTGGATCATGAGCCCCTCGGAGTCCTTATTGCCGGTGCGTATTACTTTTCTTTTGAAAATCCTGGCGGTTCTTTTTGTCTTGGCCCTTTTGGGCGGCCTTCGCTCCTTATATCATCTTCTTTTCATCCGACAATCGTTAGCCGACCTCGGTCGTTCGCAAGGCCCGTCTTTAGATCCGGGGCTGATTGCGGCCGCCCCGTTGCATGTGGAACTGGCTTTTTATTCATTCTGTGTGATGTCAGTGACGTTTGCCCTCTTGTTGCTGCTGTCCTGGAGAACCCTCTCGTCTTTAAGGCGTCTGTACAGGTTGATCGATCATCGGATCGGTCACCGTTTTCTTGATCTGCCTGGAAATCCTGCTGTTACTAACGAGTTTAAAGAATTTGAACGGGACCTCGATGTCGTGGCGCAAAAACTGGAGGACTACGGACAGCTCTGTCTTGATGCCAGTCCGCTGACCCGGTTGCCCGGCAACATTGCCATCGAGCGGGTACTGATGGAGAAGATGCGCTGTGGTGAAAAATTCGCGCTCTGCTATGTCGACCTGGACAACTTCAAGTTTTACAATGATCGCTACGGTTTTGCCGCCGGCAGCGATGTGTTGAAGCTGACCGGGGATATCGTTCGTGGTGCCCAGCGATCCGCAGGCAACCAGGACGACTTTGTCGGGCATATCGGCGGTGACGATTTTGTTGTCATTACCTCGCCCGAGCGTGCGTCGGCCGTCTGTGAGAGGATCATTCTCGATTTTGATCGGGCCATTGTCGACCATTACCGCCCTGAAGACCGGGTGGATGGCGCGCTGGTCGGCGTCGACCGCTATGGGGTTGAGCGGTCCTTCAGCGTCATGACCCTTTCGATTGCGGTGGTCAGTGACGCTTACCGGGATATCAAATCACCCACTGAAATCGCTAAAATTGCGGCTGAAATTAAAGAGTATGTAAAGCGTCAGCCGGGCAGCAACTATCTGATTGACCGGCGCCGTCGGCTTTATTCTGAACAATAACTTTTTTCTGTCGCTCGCTGTTCTTGGCAGGGCCGGGTGTTGAGGAGGTTTTTGACGATGCTGCGTTTTCTGAGTATCTGTGCCGAGATCGAGGACGTTGTCGGCGATATCTATCGTGTGCTCGCCGAGCGGGTTGAATGTGACGAACCCTTGAAGGCATTGTGGGCGCAGATGGCGCGGGACGAGGAAGCGCACGCCATGCAGCTTCGCTTTGCCATGCGTCTGCCGGCCAGCCAGACATTCAAGCCGAAAACGCTTCCGCTGGCTCAGGCGGAGCAGTTGCTGAAGAGCGCTCATGGCATCCTGGCGGGAGCCAGGACCTCGCCGCTGAATGAACGATTGGCCTTGCGGCTGTCGCGGAAGCTTGAAGAGGACTTTGTCGCCATTCATATCGGGGCGGCGATGGCTTTTCGGGATGACAGCATGCGGCAGATGCTGAATTGCCTTGGCAGTGCGGATCGGGAGCATATCGAAAAGCTACGAAAAATTTGCAGGGAGAGGGGAGTCTGAGCTGCTCCGGCTCCTGAACTAACGAAAACAGGCCTGCCGTTTCCGGCAGGCCTGTTTTCGTCTATGGACAACTTTTATTTTTTGCGCAGGTTATAGAAGACGTCTTTGCCGCTGAACACTGCAACCTCGTCGAGTTCGTCCTCGATGCGAAGCAGCTGGTTGTATTTGCAGATGCGGTCGGTGCGGCAGAGCGAACCGGTCTTGATCTGTCCGGCGTTGGTCGCGACCGCAAGGTCGGCGATGGTGGTGTCTTCGGTTTCACCGCTGCGGTGGGAAACCACGGCCGTATACCCGGCCCGCTTGGCCATTTCGATGGCTTCGAGGGTTTCAGTCAGGGTGCCGATCTGGTTGACTTTGATCAGGATCGAGTTGGCGATCCCTTTGTCGATCCCTTCCTTGAGGATGCGGGTGTTGGTGACGAACAGGTCGTCGCCGACGATCTGGATCCGCTTGCCGAGGCGGTCGGTAAGGAGTTTCCAGCCGTCCCAGTCGTTTTCGGCCATGCCGTCTTCAATGGAGATGATCGGGTAGCGGTTGACCAGGTCTTCGTAGAAGTCGACCAGCTGAGCCGCTGTTTTCTCGGGCTGGGCTTCGTTTTCCAGCAGGTACTTGCCATTTTTGTAGAGTTCGGAGGAGGCGACGTCGAGGGCCAGGAGCACGTCTTCGCCGGGGGTGTAGCCGGCTTCGCTGATCGCCTCCATGATGACCTGCAGAGCTTCTTCGTTGCTCTTGAGGTCGGGGGCGAAGCCACCTTCGTCACCGACGGCGGTATTGCAGCCCTTGGCTTTGAGTACCTTTTTCAGTGCGTGGAAGATTTCCGCCCCCATGCGCAGCGCCTCCTTGAAGGAGCCGGCGCCGGACGGCATGATCATGAATTCCTGAATGTCGACATTGTTGTCGGCGTGGGCGCCGCCGTTGATGATGTTCATCATCGGCAGGGGGAGTTCTTTGGCATTGGCGCCGCCGATATACTGGTACAGGGGCAGGCCGGCGTCTTCGGCAGCGGCCTTGGCGCAGGCCATCGAAACGCCGAGCAGGGCATTGGCGCCGAGGTTGCTCTTGAAGTCGGTACCGTCCAGCTCGAGAAGCTTGCGGTCGATGCCCGCCTGGTCGGACGCTTCCCAGCCGATCAGGGCTTCGGCAATGATTTCGTTGACATTGGTTACCGCCTTGATGACCCCTTTGCCCAGGTAGCGGGCCTTGTCGCCATCGCGCAATTCCAGCGCTTCCCGCTCGCCGGTGGATGCTCCGCTCGGCACGGCTGCACGCCCCATCACGCCGTTTTCGAGAAAGACCTCGACTTCAACCGTCGGATTGCCGCGTGAGTCGAGGATCTCCCGGGCGTAGATATCGATGATTTCGCTCATAATTGCCCCCTTGTTACAAAGAAAGATGGCCAGCGATGTCTGGCTCAAAACGCGTTATTTATAGCACAAGAACATGAAATTGAAACCCCTTTTTCAATAATAGAAGACCCTGGAGAACTTGAAAAAAATTGCTTTAAAGCGCCGATGATGATAGTGTGACGATCCCAAATTATGCCTGTCTGGAGAAATTTAAACATTGAATAACCGGTCCTCTCGGGAAAGTTTCTCCGCGGATGATTCCCAACTGGCGAATCTTCTTTTCGGTCAGCAGAACAGAAATCTCAAGCTGATCGAGAAGATGTTGGGGGTGCGCATCAGTTCCAGGGGGAATTCCCTTTCGCTGGACGGGGAGGCGGCTGATGTCGGCCTGGCCTTGCGTCTGCTCGATGAACTTTACTCCCTGCTGCAGGAAGGGTATGCCCTGTACCCGGCCGACATCGATTACGCTGCGCGGATCCTGTCCGCCGATTCCAGGGCCCACCTCAAGGACATCTTTCTCGATACCATTTTCATTTCCTCCCGAAAGAAAGTCATTGCTCCCAAAAGCCTGGCCCAGAAAACCTATATCGATGCCATCCGCAGCCACGATGTTGTTTTCGGTATCGGTCCGGCCGGAACCGGCAAGACTTATCTGGCCATGGCGATGGCCGTTTCTTTCCTGGTCAAAAAAGAAGTCAGCCGTATCGTTCTGGTCCGACCAGCGGTGGAGGCCGGGGAAAAGCTCGGTTTTCTGCCGGGAGACCTGGCGGAAAAGGTCAATCCCTATCTGCGACCGCTGTACGATGCACTTTACGATATGATGGATTTTGACCGGGGGCAGGGGCTGATTGAAAATGGGGTGGTCGAGGTGGCCCCCCTTGCGTTCATGCGCGGTCGCACCCTGAATGACGCCTTCGTCATTCTTGACGAGGCACAGAATACCACGACCGAACAGATGAAGATGTTTCTGACCCGTCTTGGCTTCGGCAGCCGTGCGGTGATCACCGGCGACGTCACCCAGATCGATCTGCCGACCGGCAAGCGTTCCGGCCTGATCGACGCGACCGAAGTGCTTAAAGGGGTGGACGGTATCCGGTTTAATTATTTTTCCGACCGGGATGTTGTTCGCCATCCGATTGTACAAACCATTATCCAGGCGTACGAGCGGGGTAGTCACCCGGCGGTTGAACATTCCGTACGGCCTGAAGGTAATTCTGACGTATGACGAATCGCGACCGTAAACCCGACCCATCGACCCGCAAGGCCAAACCTTCGGGGAAGAATACTTTTTCTCTCGAGCTGCGCAGTCAGCGCTACGTTCTGGTCGTGCTTCTGGCCCTGATCCTGACGGCCATCATCGTTCCCAAGGGGGGCTTCGTTCCCGGCTATTACGCGCCTGGAGACATTGCCTCCCGCGATGTCAAGTCGTCGCGCGACCTGCTGGTTCCCGACGAGCCGCTGACCGAAAAAAAGAGGGTTGAGGCCGAAGACGCGATCCTCCCCCTGTACGATTACGATGCCAAAACCGGGCTGGTCATCGCCGACCAGCTGACGCAGGGTTTGCAGCTGATCCAGACGGCGCGGACTGAAGCCGTCTCGGCGGACAAGTTGGTCGAAGATCTTGAGAACGTGCTCAGCGTCGCGCTTGAGGCGGAGGACATCCCCCTGCTGGCCGCTCTTTTGGAAGGGCGCGACATGCAGGAAGGGCAGCAGGCCGACGTCACCCTGCTGCGCAAAGCGGTGCTGACCGCTTTGGAACCTATGATTGTCGGCAATCTGCAGCTCTTCCAGGGGGAACGCAAGCGCGGGATCGTTATTCGCGATCTCGAGTCCCGCCAGGAGTCGACCCTCATCAACTTTGACGGCGTCATCGGTGTCGGCGATGTGCAGGACCGGCTGCAGGAAGAGTTCAAGGATCTGCCGAATTTTACCAAAGCCCACCGCAAGGTCATTCTCTCGCTGGCAGTGAAACTGCTCAAGCCGAACCTGACCTTCAACAAGAACGAGACCGAAGCCCGCAAGCTGAAGGCGCGGGATGACGTCAAGCCGGTCTTGTTCCAGGTCAAAAAAGGGGAGATGATCGTTCGCGAGGGGGAACGGGTCACTCCGGACCAGATCAAGAAACTTCGTGCCATGCGCGAAATCGGCAGCCATTACAGCACCCTCAGCACGGGTTTGGGGCTGTTTCTTTCGATCATGGTCCTGCTCTTCACGACCCACCGCTTTGCCACCACCAACATCCGCAAATATCGGCCGAACAACCGCGACCTGCTCTTTCTGGTGCTGAACTTTGTCGGCCTGTTTATCCTGGTCAAGCTGGGCATTTTTATTTCGACGGCTCTCGAAAGCGCTTTTCCGTATGTCGAATCGACCAGTTACTATTATGTGTTCCCCTTTGCCGTTGGGGCCATGCTGGCACGGATCGTTCTTAATTCAGAAGTCGCCTTTGTGTTCGCCATCCTCTCCTCGCTGCTGATCGGAGTCCTGTTCGGCAACAGTCTGATGATCAGCATTTATGCATTGGTCGGCAGCGTGACAGCGGCCCACTGGGTGCGACACTGCAAGCAGCGCACGAGCTTGTACCGTGCCGGGTTCCGCTTGTCGCTGGTCAACATGCTGATGATTCTCGGCCTGTACCTGATGAGCGGCCGCGCCTACGATATCCAGCTGCTGTACAAGCTCGGGTTCGGCCTGGCCGGTGGAATTCTCTGCGCCCTGATTGTCACCGGGACCATTCCGATGGTCGAATACCTGTTCAAGTACACCACCGACATCAAACTGCTTGAACTGGCCAACATGAACACCCCGGTGCTGCGCGAGCTCATGGTACAGGCCCCCGGCACCTATCACCATTCGGTTATAGTCGGCAACCTGGTTGAGGCGGCGGCCGAGACGATCAACGCCAATCCATTGCTGGCCCGCGTGGCGGCCTACTATCATGATATCGGCAAGATTCGCAAACCCCTTTATTTCATCGAAAACATCCACAGCCAGGAGAATAAGCACGACAAGCTGGCTCCTTCGATGAGCGCCCTGATATTGATGTCTCACGTCAAGGATGCGGTCGAACTGGCGCGGGAAAACAGTCTTGGTAAACCGTTGATCGATATCATCCGGCAGCATCACGGCACCGCCCTGATGAAGTTTTTCTACGACAAGGCAAAGAGCAAGGAGGATCCTGGGGTACAACAGGTCGATGAACGTGACTACCGCTATCCCGGACCCAAGCCGCAAACCCGCGAAGCCGCCCTGATCATGCTGGCCGACGCCGTTGAGGCGGCCAGCCGCACCCTGTCGGATCCGACTCCGGCGCGGATCCAGGGGATGGTGCAGAAAATCATCAACAATATATTTATCGATGGCCAGCTGGATGAGTGTGAGCTGACCCTGAAGGACCTGCACCATATTGCCAAGAGCTTCAACCGGATTCTGGCGGGGATTTTCCATCACCGCATCGATTATCCGGAACCGGCCTATAAAGAACGTGAGAAGGATTCCAGCAAAAGGAAAAACAGTGAAGATACAGATCGAGAACCGGCAAAAGAAGCAAAAGGTAAGGAAGCTGCTCCTGCGAAAAGTGGCACAGAGGATCTTAAGCGCCTCGGGATGTCCTGACGGCGAGCTATCCATTCTGATCGTCGACGATGCCGAAATCCGTGTTATAAATCGCGACTACCTTCAGCGCGACAAGGCGACCAACGTCATTTCTTTTGCCATGCAGGAAGGCGAGGGGAGCGGCATTCAGCCTGACCTGCTCGGTGATATCGTGATTTCTGCGGAGACTGCGGCACGGGATGCCGCCGAAGCCGGGTTGCCTTTTGAGAGTGAACTTTTTTTTCTGCTGCTGCACGGCATTCTGCATCTGCTGGGATACGATCACGAACGCGGCACCGAGGAGGATGCAAGGCTTATGGAAGCACGGGAGCAGGAAGTCTTCGCCTTGATTCGCACTGAATTTCTGCCGGAGTTATCACCGACGGCATGAAACCGTCCAATTGGCTGGAAAATTTCAACTGCGCCATTGAAGGGATTCTCTGGGCCGCAAAGACCCAGCGCCACATGCGCTGTCATCTTCTGGCTGGCGTTTTGGTGCTGCTGTTCGCTCACTTCATGCGCTTGTCGGCGCTTGAATTCATTCTACTTGCTTTCGCCGTGACCCTGGTGATTTTTGCCGAGTTGATCAACACGGCGGTCGAAGTGGTGGTCGATCTGGTTTCTCCGGAGTATCACCCCCTGGCCAAACGGGCCAAGGATGTTGCCGCAGGCGCGGTGCTGGTAGCCAGTATCGGCGCCGTTGTGATGGGTTATTTCGCCCTTTCCCGCTATATCATGCCGGCGCTTGGACTCCAATTGGATCAGCTCGGATTGCCCCCCGGCGAATTTCCAGTGGTGTCCATACTGGTCGTCATTATGCTGGTGGTGCTGCTCAAGGCGCGGGTGGGCAAGGGGGCTCCGCTGCACGGCGGCATGCCGAGTGGACATTCAGCCGTATCGTTTTCTATTGCGATGGCGGTCGTCCTCTCCGGAGCGGGTGCCGTGCTCTCGGTGCTGGCCTTGATTCTGGCCGGCATGGTCAGTCACAGCCGGCTGCTGCTGGGGATTCACTCGCTGAAAGAAATAATTGCCGGCGCCCTGCTGGGCACCCTGGTAACGGTTCTGATATATTTCTACATGTGACGGCAGTGCCGTTGCCATGAACAATCTCTGCATATTAGGGGGTAAGGATTTTTGCAAGACGACAGTACGGGTGGCAGGCGGGTTTCCTGGCTTGAGGGCATGAAAAGAGCTTTTTTCGGTCGCCGCCGGGTGATGACCGAAAAAGAGCTTCAGGAAATCATCGAGGAATCCGAGGAAAAAGGGATCATCAACGAAGAAGAAGGGGACATGCTCCACTCTATCTTCGAATTCGGTGAAACCATCGTCAGGGAAGTCATGGTGCCGCGTACCGACATGGTCTGCTGCAGCATGGCGACTTCTCTCGATGACCTTCTCGATGCGATAATCTCCTCTGGGCATTCCCGAATCCCCATCTACGAAGGGACCACTGACCGGATAGTCGGCATCGTTTATGCCAAGGACCTGCTCAGGCTCTGGGGCAAACGTGCCGATGAGTTCGCGGTTGAGCGGACCATGCGGACGCCTTATTTTGTTCCGGAAACCAAGCAGATCGAGGATCTGCTGCAAGAGTTTCGCACCCAGCGGGTGCACATGGCGATTGCCATCGATGAATATGGCGGTACCTCGGGGCTGATTACCATCGAAGACCTGATCGAGGAAATCGTCGGTGACATTCAGGATGAGCACGATATCGAGGAAGACGAACTGTTCGAGGAGGCGCCCGGCGTGGTCCTGGTCGACGGCCGGCTCAGTATCGAGGAGCTGGAAGACTACTTCGAGACCAGCATTCCCCGGGAGAAGTTTGACACCGTAGGCGGTTATTTGTTCAACCTGTTCGGCCATGTCCCCCTGGTGAATGAAGAAATACGTGACGGCGACCTGGTCATGACGGTGGTTGAATGTGATGATCGCAAGATTCGCAAGGTCAGGGTACGCCTTGCTCACCAGGTCGATCTGCCGGATGCTGGAGAGTCATGAGGCGCTTTCTCCCAAAAAAAGTCTCATGCTGGGCATTGCTGTCCGGAATCCTGCTGGCCCTGGCCTTTCCCCGGGTAAATCAGGCCTGGCTGGCCTGGGTTGCACTTGTCCCCCTGCTGCAAGTGATGACGGTTCGTCCGTTCCACTCCGGTTTTGTGGCCGGGCTCGGTTTCTTCGGCCTGGTGCTGTACTGGCTCAATATCGTCATGACCACTTATGGCGGCTTGCACCCGGTCTTTTCCCTGGCCGCTTACCTGATCCTGTCCGCTTACCTGGCGCTTTTTTTCGGCGCGGCGACCTGGGCCTGCTGCCGCCTGCATGAAAAACTCGTCCTGTCACCGCTGCTGACCCTGCCGATCCTCTGGGTTGCGCTGGAGTTTCTCCGTTCTTTCCTCTTTACCGGTTTTCCCTGGGCGACCCTCGGTTACTCCCAGCAGGCCTGTCTGCCCCTGATTCAATCGGCCGACCTGTTCGGGGTTTATGGCATCAGCTTTCTGCTGATCCTCGGCAACGTCCTGCTGGCACGGCTCTGGGAGGCCTGCCGCCGCCGGCAGTTTCACGCGCGACACTGGGTCGGGCCGGTCTTTGGTCTGCTGCTGATTGCGGGCAACTACGGCTACGGGGTCTGGCGTCTCGGACTGCCGCCGGTCGAGAGCGGAAAGAAACTGTCGGTAGCGCTGATCCAGGGCAATATTGATCAGTCGGTGAAGTGGGACCCCGCCTACCAGCAATCGACCGTGGACATCTATCGCGACCTGTCGCTGGCGGCATCGGCTGAAGGCCATACCGATCTGATCATCTGGCCGGAGAGCGCCACCCCCTTTTACTTTCAGGAGCCGGGCACCCTGCACGACGACGTGGTGGCGGTCGGCCGTTCTGCCGGAAGTACGCTGCTGTTCGGCAGCCCGGCTTTCGAACTGGAAAACCGCCGCTACCGGTATCTGAACAGTGCTTTTCTGCTCGATCCACGCGGGGAAACCCTGGGCCGCAGCGACAAGGTACATCTGGTGCCTTTTGGTGAATACGTTCCCCTGGGGCGTTTTTTGCCTTTTGTCAACAAGCTGGTGGTCGGCATCGGTGATTTCTCTCCCGGGACAGTTAATCCGCTGCCGATGAATGGCGAGCGGGTCGGGGTGCTGGTCTGTTTCGAGGGGATTTTTCCTGAACTGGCCCGCGACTATGTGCGGCAGGGGACCGATCTGCTGGTCAATATCACCAATGATGCCTGGTTCGGCAGGTCTTCGGCGCCCTTTCAGCACCTGGCCATGATTCGTTTCCGGGCCGTGGAAAACCGCATCTGGCTGGCCCGGGCGGCCAATACCGGCATTTCGGCGTTTATTGACCCGGCCGGCCGAATCACCGCGCAGACCTCGATTTTTACCGCGGGTTTTCTGCGCGGCGAGGTGACCACCGGGGCGCGTCCGACCCTCTACAACCGAATTGGCGATCTGCTGCCGGTACTCTTCCTGTTCCTGAGTCTTTTCTGGCTGGCCAGAACCCGCCGGCGATTTATTTAACGGGTGCAGATGGGGGCTTGAGGTATGCTTGCGTTGCCGCTATAATCCCCCCCCACTTTCCGTACCGAGGAGAATTAACATGTTTCGCGATGAAAAAGAAACGTTGAACCACCTTAAGGGCAAGCTCGACGAGCTGAGGGGGTATCTTTGACGTAGAGGCCAAGAAGGAACGGGTCTCTGAACTTGAGGCTGAAATCGCCAATCCGAACTTCTGGAATCAGGGCGACAAGGCCCAGGAGGTTCTCAAGGAGCGCACGACGCTGCAGAAAATCGTTGAAGGCTGGGAAGCCGCTTTTCTTGAGCTCGAAGATCTCCTGGTGCTGGTCGAGCTTGGCGAGGAGGGCGGCGACGAGGGTATCCTGAAGGAAATTCAGGAGATTCTGCCGGCGCTCGAAACGCGGGTCGGGAAGATGGAGTTTGCCCGGATGCTGTCCGGTCCGCACGATGCAAACAACGCGATTTTCAGCATTAATGCCGGCGCCGGCGGCACCGAAGCCCAGGATTGGGCCGACATGCTGTTGCGCATGTATCTTCGTTATTGCGAGCGCAAGGGATATCGGACCGAAATCACTGACTATCAACCGGGTGATGAGGCCGGGGTCAAGGGGGTAACCTTCACCGTCGAAGGTGACTACGCCTACGGTTTCCTGCGGGCCGAAAACGGCATCCATCGCCTGGTACGCATTTCCCCCTTCGACTCCAACGCCCGCCGTCACACGTCTTTCTGCTCGGTCTTTGTCTTTCCCGAGTTGTCGGACGAGGTCGAAGTCGAGATCAACGAGAAGGATCTCAAGGTCGACACCTACCGCTCGAGCGGAGCCGGCGGCCAGCACGTCAACAAGACCGAATCGGCGATCCGGATCACCCATATGCCGACCGGCGTCGTCGTGGCCTGCCAGAATGAGCGCTCCCAGCACAAAAACCGCGCCACGGCCATGAAGCAACTCAAGGCCCGGCTCTATGAGCTGGAAGTTCGAAAAAAGGAAGAAGAATCCGCGGCGATTTCCGGGGAGAAGAAAGAGATCGGTTGGGGCAGCCAGATCCGCTCCTACGTACTGCATCCGTACCGGATGGTCAAGGATCATCGCACCGGTTACGAGGTCGGCAACACCGATGCGGTTCTGGACGGCGACCTCGAAGATTTCGTCGAGGCTTATCTGTTGAGCAAGGCATAACGCCCGGCGTGACGCAGTAACAAGGGCTGGTCTTGTCGCCAGCGGCGGTTCGGGATAGCTCTTGACTTGCTCCGGTCCGGGGTATAAGGTAGCACGCTTGAAAAGAAGGGATGAAAGGTACTAATATCATGGAAGAACTTAACGATATACTGATCCAGCGGCGGGCCAAGATGGAGGAACTCCGCGGCGAGGGGGTGAATCCCTATGCCAACGATTTCCCGGTGGCGCATACCTCGGCGGATGTGCTTGCCGCGCATGACAACGACGACAGCGCGGCCCTTGAAAGCTGTACGGCAACCTACGTGGTGGCCGGCCGGATAATGGCGCGCCGGGATTTCGGCAAGGCGGCCTTTATCCAGGTTCAGGATCGCAAGGGCCGGCTGCAGGTCTATGTCGGCCGCGACAACGTCGGTGAAGCGGCCTTCGCGGTCTTTCGCAAGCTTGACATAGGTGACATCGTTGGCCTTTCCGGAACCCCGTTCCGCACCAAGACCGGCGAGCTTTCGCTGCGGGCCGATACGATCCGCCTGCTGACCAAGTCACTGCAGGTATTACCGGAAAAATGGCACGGCCTGACCGACGTCGAAACCCGTTACCGTCAGCGCTACCTTGACATGATCGTCAACCCCGGCGTTCGCGAGGTCTTCCTCAAGCGCAGCCGGATCATCAGCCTGATCCGCAACTATATGGTTGAGCACGATTTTCTCGAGGTCGAAACGCCGATGATGCAGCCGATCGCCGGCGGCGCAACGGCCAAGCCCTTCATGACCCATCACAACTCCCTGAAGATGGATCTGTTTCTGCGGATTGCCCCGGAGCTTTACCTCAAGCGCCTGGTGGTCGGCGGTTTCGAGCGGGTTTTCGAAATCAACCGGAATTTCCGCAACGAAGGGATTTCAATTCAGCACAATCCCGAATTCACCATGATGGAGTTCTACCGGGCCTACGCGACCTATCACGACCTGATGGATTTCACCGAAGAGCTGATCTGCCATGTCGCCAAAGAGGTGGTCGGCAGCCTGGTCATCCCCTACGGCGGCAAGCAGGTCGATCTGACCGCGCCCTGGGACCGGCTGACGGTCAAGCAGGCGATTGTCAAGTACGGGCAGGTTGAGCCCGCAGTTTTGGAGGATCGGGAGACGGCCCTGGCCTACGCCGACACTCTCGGCTTGGAGCTGGACAGGAAGATTGGCTACGGCAAGCTGCTGACCGAGCTGTTCGACGCGGTGGCCGAGCCTAAACTCTGGAATCCTACCTTCATCACCGAGTACCCGACCGAGGTGTCGCCGCTGTCGCGCAAGAATGATGAGAACCCCGAAGTGGTCGACCGCTTCGAGCTCTTCATCGTCGGCCGCGAACTGGCTAACGCTTTCTCCGAGCTCAACGATTCGATGGACCAGAAGGAGCGTTTCCTCAGGCAGCTCGAAGAGAAGGCGGCCGGCGACGAAGAGGCTCATGCCATGGACGAGGACTACATCCGTGCCCTCGAATACGGTATGCCGCCGACGGCCGGGGAGGGGATCGGCATCGATCGTCTGGTTATGTTGCTGACCGACTCGGCGTCGATCCGCGATGTCATCCTGTTCCCGCAGCTTCGGCCGGAAAGTCGTTAATCCCCCATCCGCCTTATCGGCACAAGGACCTCATGGGTTACGAATGGTTCGTCAGCCTCCGTTACTTGCGGGCTAAACGCAAGCAGACTTTTATCTCCGTCATCTCCTTTATCTCCATTGCCGGGGTGGCGCTCGGTGTGGCCGCCCTGATCGTCGTTCTGGCGGTAATGACCGGTTTTCACGACGGGGTCAGGCAGCAGATTCTCGGCAATGTTCCCCATGTTCTGATCCAGAAGCACGGGGGGGATATTTCCGGCTATCAGGAGGTTGCCGAGAAAGCCATGGCGACCTCGCCTCTTATCCGGGTTGCCCGCCCTTACGTTTCCAAGGAGGCCATGCTGTTGTCGCGCAACAATGTGGCCGCCGTCAGCGTCAAGGGGGTTGAGTCGGGCAACAAGGTCTTTGACCAGAAGTTTCTTACTGTCGATGCCCGCGATGTCAGGGAGCTGCTGTTCGAAAACGAAGAGGGCCTGCCCGGCCTGGTTATCGGCATCGATACCGCGTCTTCGCTGGCGGTGGCCGTCGGTGACGTGATCAACGTCATTCCGCCCATGTTTACCATTACCCCCTTCGGCATGATCCCCAAGATGAAACCCTTTCGCGTGGTCGCCATTGTCAGCCAGCGCGGCGGTTTTCTCGATACCTATTATGCCTACATGACCCTGTCGCAGGCCCAGTTGCTGATCGATACGCCGGACCAGGTGACCGGGATCGAAATCGAAGCGGACTCCTTCGATCACTCCACCCGGGTGGCGCAGGAGTTGCGCGCCGTTTTCGACTACCCTTACGTGGTGCGCTCCTGGGAAGACCTGTTCGGTTCGTTCCTTTCGGCCCTCAACCTGGAAAAACTCGGCCTGTTCATTGTTCTCGGGATCATCGTGCTGGTGGCCGCTTTCAATATCGCCACTACGCTGATCATGGTAGTGATGGAAAAGCATAAAGACATCGCCATTCTGCGCGCGGTCGGGGCCACGTCCAGAAGCATCATGAAGATTTTTGTGCTTGAGGGGTTCATTATCGGGACCATGGGCACCACCCTTGGAACGCTGCTCGGTCTGCTGCTGGCCAAGAACGCCGATCCGATCATCAAGTGGCTGGAGCAGATTCTGCACGTCAAGATTTTTGACCAGGCCGTCTATGGCATGGATCGTTTCCCTTCAGTGGTCAACCCCGAGGACGTAATTGCTGTCGTGATCGTCGCCATGACTATTTCCCTGCTGGCTACCATTTACCCCGCCTGGCGGGCGGCCCGGATGGACCCGGCCGAAGCCCTGCGATATGAGTGAACGAGGTTGTGATTCCGTGATAGAGGCGCGTGGTCTGATAAAAAGCTTTGGCACGACGGACGGGCAGGTGGATGTGCTGCGGGGCATCGACCTGGACATCGGGCGTGGCGAGCGGGTTGGCGTGGTCGGTTCCTCCGGGGCCGGCAAAACCACCCTGATGCATGTACTCGGGGCTCTCGATCGCCCTACCGCCGGTTCGGTCCGTTTTGACGGGACCGACATCTTTTCCCTCAAGGGGCCCGCGCTGGATGGCTTCAGAAACCGCACGGTCGGTTTCGTCTTTCAGTTCCATCAGCTTCTCCCCGAGTTCAGCGCCCTGGAGAACGTCATGATGCCGGCCCTGGTGGCGCGCAAAAGCTTCAAGGAGGCGACGCCCATGGCGGCGGGTCTGTTGGAGGAGGTGGGGCTCGGCCATCGCCTCAAACATAAGCCCGGTCAGCTTTCGGGCGGCGAACAGCAGCGGGTCGCCATTGCCCGGGCCCTGGTCCTTTCCCCCCGTGTGCTGCTGGCCGACGAGCCGACCGGCAACCTGGACAGCGGAACCTCCGGGGAGATTTACCGCCTGCTTGAGCAGATCCATGCCGCCAGGGAACTGACCATGGTTATCGTCACTCACAGCGAGTCCCTGGCCTCTCGCCTGGACCGGGTGGTGCGCATGGTCGACGGCAAGGTTGTAAGCTAGCTTCCATCCGCAAGATGTGGATGGAAACCGGCTGTTTTGGTTTGCACCCCGATGGGGATTAACCTATAATACGTTCTTTTAATAACGTGGAACGTTTTCCTGGAGATTTATGGCATGTATTTGAGGTTATTGATAACGTTACTGTTGCTGCTTCCATCCGTCGCCTGGTCCGCACCCACAACGATCAGTGAAGTCCGGGTTCAGGGGAATGTCAGGGTCGAGCTGAGCGCGATTTATTCCGTGCTTTCTGCCCGCGCCGGCACGGCGTACGACGCAGCCGTTATCGACCGAGATATCAAGGCCATATACGGCATAGGCCGTTTTCGTGACGTTTCCGCCGATTTAGAGGAAGTCAGCGGAGCCAGCATTCTGACCTATCGGCTGGTTGAGCGGCCCCTGGTTCGGCGGGTGGACTTTAAGGGCAACGACGAATTTTCGGTGGATAAACTACGTGGTCTGATTGTCGTAAAGACCCCGGATATTTATGATCCTGCCCTTGTCGACAAGAGTATCGAAGCCATCAAGGCATCTTACCGTGACGATGGCTTTTACTCGGCCGAGGTAACTTCAAGTCTTGATGTCGATGACCGCAACGAGGCGACGATCACTTTCGAGGTCAAGGAAGGGGACAAGGTTCTCGTCGAGAGCATCCGCTTTGAAGGAAATACGATTTTCAAGGACAAGGAACTGCGCAAAGCGATGGAGACCCAGGAACGCTGGATGTTTTCATGGCTGACCGGGCGTGGCAAGTTCAATGAAGATATCCTCAAGGACGATCTCGAACGGATTGCCGACCTTTATTACAATGTCGGTCACGTCCGGATCAAGGTCCGGCAGCGCCACGTCAAACTGACCGAAGACAACAAATACATGGATATCCTGCTGGAGATCGAAGAAGGGCCCCAGTTCCGGGTCGGCACACTCGATGCCAAGGGGGATCTGCTCAAGGACAAGACCGATATCCTCAATCTGGTGCAGATGAAGGATGGCGATGTCTTCAGCCGTAAATTGCTGCGCGACAGTGTGTCTGCCTTGAGCGATCTCTATGCCGATCAGGGATATGCCTACGTTAACGTCACCCCGCTTACCCAGGTAGATTCTGAACAGCAATTGATCGCGCTGGTCTTTGATATCGAGCAGGGCGCCCAGGTGACCATCGACCGGATCAACGTTTCAGGCAACGTCAAGACCCGCGACAAGGTTATTCGTCGTGAGATGAAACTCACTGAAGGCGATCTTTACAGTGCCACCAAACTCAAGGAAAGCCGCCGGCGGATCAACAACCTCGGTTTCTTCGAAGAAGTCAACCTGACCAATGCCAGGGGGATCGATGATTCCCATATGGACGTCAATATCGACCTCAAGGAGCGTCCGACCGGAACCTTCAGTCTCGGCGCCGGCTACTCATCGGTCGATGGCATCGTCGGTCAGGGATCGATATCGCAGGACAATTTTCTCGGCAAAGGCTGGAAGCTGAACCTTGCCGGCTCGTTTGGCGGTTCAAGCACCACCTATCAGGTCGGTCTGCTCGACCCCTACTTTCTCGATATGAACCTGGCGCTCGGCTTCGATGTGTACAATACCCGTCGCGAGTGGAACGACTTTACCCGCAAGAGCAACGGCGGGGCGATCAAGGTCGGGTTCCCGGTCGGCGAGGACAACCGGGCGTCCTTTACCTACAAGCTTGAGCAAAAAGAAATCACCGATGTTGATGAAGACGCAACACAGACCCTGAAGGATGAAGAAGCCAAGGGCAAGGTATTGATTTCTTCACTCTTCTCGAGCTTTACCCGTAACACGACCGATTACTATCTCGATCCGACTACCGGTTACGTCGCTGAAGGGTCTATTGAATTCGCCGGCATCGGCGGCGACGAGCATTTTGCAAAATACATCGCCGATTACCGCCATTTCTTTCCTTTCAAGTGGAATACGGTATTCTCGGTTCATGGTCAGATCGGATACATCATGGAAACCGGAGGGGAAGAAATCCCGGTCGATGAACGTTTCTATCTTGGTGGTCTGCGCTCCCTGCGCGGGTTCAAATCGCGCGAGGTCGGACCGTACAACGCCGCCAACGATGAGTACACCGGGGGCAACAAGGAAGCGTTTTTCAATGTCGAATATCTTTTTCCGATTATCAAGGATCTTGGCCTCAAGGGGGTTCTGTTCTACGACACTGGTAACGCCTGGGCTGAAAATGAAAGCTATTTCTCAGAAATGCGCCACAGTGCCGGCGCCGGGCTGCGCTGGATGAGTCCGATGGGGCCGCTTCGGCTCGAGTGGGGCTATAATCTGGATGCTAAAGATTACGAAAATAAATCTGAATTCGAGTTTTCCATCGGTAAATTCTACTAACCCTGTAAGGAGATTGTCATGAAACGTATTGTCGGGCTGGTTCTGGTCTGTTTTCTCTTCACGGTCTCTGCTGCCTTCAGTGCCGACAGCAAGGTCGGCTTCGTCGACCTGCAGAAAGCTTTGAATTTCTCCATGGCTGGCAAGTCGGCCAAGGAAACCATATCGAAAAAAGTCAAGGATTACGAAGGAACGATCGAAGGCAAAAAATCCGAGTTGAAAAAACTCAAGGAAGAACTGGAAAAGCAGGCCGTGCTCCTCTCCGAGCAGGCCCGCGCCGAAAAAGAGCGCGACTACCAGCAGAAGCTGAAGGATTTTCAGCGCTTCACCAAGGACATCCAGGAAGAACTGCAGCGCTCTGACGCCGATTACACCCGCCAGATTCTCGAGAAGGTTCTCAAGATCATCGGTGAGATGGGCGAAAAGCAGGGCTATACGGTCATCCTTGAAAAGTCAGAGAGCTCCCTGCTCTATGCCGACGACAAGATCGACATGACCGAAGCGGTAATCAAGGCTTTCGACGAGCAGTACCAGAAGGAAGGCAAGTAAGGGGATAGCCGTGGCGAATCTCAAGGAACTTGCCGAACTTGTCGGTGGCAAGGTCATCGGTGATGAACGCATTGAAGTGCACCGCGTCGCTCCGATCGGTGCCGCAGGGGCTGGCGATATCACGTTCGTCGCCAGCCCGAAGTATCTTGCCGCACTCAAGGCGACTTCGGCGTCAGCGGTGATCCTCTTTCCCGGTGTCGAGGATCCCGGTCTGCCGGCCATCATCTGCAGGAATCCCTACCTGGCTTTCGCCAAGGTCTTGACGCACCTGCAGGTATGCCGTCCCGAGCCCAAGGGGGTCATGCCCGGGGCCCGGGTGGCTGCGGATGCCCAACTCGGCGAGGACGTGACGATTCATCCCGGATGCGTCGTTGGTGAACGGGTGCAGATCGGTAAGGGCTCGATTCTCTATCCGAACGTCGTGGTGTATGACGATGTGACCATCGGCGCCGATTGTACCATCCATGCCGGGGCAGTCATCCGCGAGGGGTGTCGTCTCGGTGACCGGGTGATCCTGCAGCCTTCGGTTATCATCGGCTCGGACGGTTTCGGCTTTGCCCCGGATGGAGAACGCTATTTCAAGATTCCCCAGGTGGGAATCGTCGATATCGAAGACGACGTTGAAATCGGTTCGGCGACCTGTGTCGATCGCGCGGCGCTCGGGGTCACCCGTATCCGGCGGGGAGCCAAGATCGACAATCTGGTGCAGATCGCCCACAATGTCGTGATCGGGGAAGACACCATTCTCGTTTCCCAGGTCGGCATTGCCGGCAGTACGGAAATCGGCCGTCACTGCACCTTCGGTGGTCAGGCAGCTGCCGCCGGGCATCTGAAAATCGGCGACAATGTCACCATCGGCGGACGCGGCGGGGTGACCCACAATCTTGAACCGAACCAGGTTCTCTCCGGCCTGCCGGCCATGCCGCACAAAGAGTGGTTGAAAGCATCCATGAGCTTTGCCAAGCTTCCTGAAATTCGCAAGGAAGTCGGCCGGCTCAAACGTCAACTGGAAGAACTTGAAATGAAGATCAAGGAGAGTTGAAGAAATGGTTCTCAATACAGTAGAAATCATGAAGCTTCTGCCGCATCGCTATCCTTTTTTGCTGGTCGACAAAATCGTTGAAGTAGAAGAAGGAAAACGGATTGTCGGCATCAAGAACGTGACCATCAACGAACCGTTTTTTCAGGGACATTTTCCCGGCCACCCGATCATGCCGGGGGTGCTGATCATCGAAGCGATGGCCCAGGTCGGCGGTTTGTACGCCCTGGTAGCCGGCAATGTCGGTGAAAACAAGGTTACTTATTTTGTCGGCATCGACAAGGCCAAGTTCAGAAAGCCTGTCGTTCCCGGCGATACCTTGCGGTTCGAGCTCGAATTAATCAACTGCCGTCGCGGCATTTTCTGTTTTTCCGGCAAGGCTTACGTAGATAGCTCGCTGGTGGCCGAAGCCGAACTGAAGGCAACTTTTGCAGACCGCTAACCTCTCAGGAGAGCTATGATACATCCAACAGCCATTGTCCATCCGTCAGCAAAAATTGCCGACGGGGTGCAGATCGGTCCCTATTCCGTTGTTGGTGAACATGTTTCCATCGGTGCCGGAACGGTCGTAGGGCCGCATGTCGTGATCGATGGCTGGACCGAGATCGGCCAGGGCAACCGGATTTTCCAGTTTGCTTCGATCGGGGCACCGCCGCAGGATCTCAAGTTTCGCGGCGAAAAGACCACCCTCAAAATCGGCGACCGCAACACGATTCGCGAATTCGTCACCATGCACCTCGGTACCGAGGATGGCGGCAGCGAGACGGTGGTCGGCAACGACAACCTGTTCCTGGCGTATTCGCACGTGGCGCATGATTGTCGGGTCGGCAACCGGGTGATCCTCTCCAACGGGGCGACCCTGGCCGGCCATGTCATTGTCGACGATCACGCGATTCTCAGCGGACTCTGCGCGATTCACCAGTTCACCCGCATCGGCTGCCACGTGATGGTCGCCGGCGGATCCATGGTGGCGCAGGACCTCGCTCCCTATACCATGGCCCAGGGTGACCGGGCCAAGACCGTTGGATTGAACCTGGTCGGATTGAAGCGGCGAGGGTTTACTGAAGCCACCACCCGCACCATCAAGAAAGCCTATCGCCTGGTGTTTCGTTCCGGACTCAAGGTGGAGGAGGCTCTGGAGCGGATCGGGAAGGAACTGGAAAGTTCACCCGAGCTTGATGTTTTCGTCGATTTTATTAAAAACAGCGAGCGCGGAATCGCCCGCTAGGGGATGATGGTTATGGATAAGTTGCGAGCAGCGGTTATCGGGGTCGGCTATCTTGGGCGCTTCCATGCCCAGAAATTCGCCGCCCTTGATGATGTCGAGCTGGTAGGCGTCGTCGATACTTCCGCAGAGCGGGCGGGTGAGGTCGCGGCCGAAGTCGGCACCCGGCCCTACAGCGACTACCGCGAGCTGCTCGGTCAGGTTGATCTCGTTTCCATTGTGGTCCCCACCCAATATCATTTTCAGGTGGCCCGGGATTGTTTTGAGGCTGGCTGCCATGTGCTGCTGGAAAAACCGGTGACTCGTACGGTGGAAGAGGCGGATCAGCTGATCGAACTGGCCCGGCAGAAGGGGCGTGTTTTTCAGGTCGGCCACCTGGAGCGCTTCAACCCCGCGGTTCTGGCTTTGCAGGGGGTCATCAAGAACCCTCAGTTCATCGAGTCACACCGGTTGGCCCCGTTCAAGCCCCGCGGGACCGATGTCAACGTCGTCCTTGACCTGATGATTCACGATATCGACATCATTCTGAGCATTGTCGGACATCCGATCAAGACGGTCAATTCGGTCGGGGTGCCGGTGCTCTCCGGAGAAGTCGATATCGCCAATGCCCGTCTGCAGTTCGAAAACGGCTGCGTGGCCAATGTTACCGCAAGCCGCGTTAGCCGTGAGGGCATGCGCAAGGTGCGGATCTTTCAGCCGGATGCGTATATTTCCATCGATTACCAGGAGCGCAAAATTTCCATCTATCGCAAAAGCGAAGGGGGGATGATGATTCCCGGCCTGCCGAATATCCTCATGGAGGAAAAGAGCTTTTCCCAGAGCGATGCGCTGATGGCGGAAATACGTTCCTTTGTAGACGTCATCAAGAGCGGTTCCCGCCCGGTGGTTACCGGAGAGGATGGCCGGCGGGCCCTCGAGGTTGCACTCCAGATCAATACCCGCCTCTAGGAGGCTGTGAGCATGCGAAATGGTGAAGGCCCAGAAGGTACGGGCCTCGCTTTTCGTTTTTTTTTACACTGAATGGCAAGGATGAAGCAGCGATGAATATACCGATGGTTGACCTTAAGGGGCAGTTCAAGGCGCTACAGCAGCAGATTGAAGCCGGATTCCGCGATGTCTGCGAGACCACCCAGTTTATTCTCGGGCCCCGGGGCAAGGCCTTCGAAGAGGAGGTTGCGGCTTATTGCGGGGTCAAGCACGCTATCGGCGTCGCTTCGGGGACGGACGCCCTGCATCTGGCCCTGCGGGCCGCAGGCATCGGCGAGGGGGACGAAGTAATCACTTCGCCGTTCACTTTTATCGCCACGGCCGAAGCCGTCTCTTATGTGGGGGGCAGGCCGGTTTTTGTCGATATCGACCCGGCCACCTTTAATATCGACGTCAGCCTGATCGAGGCGGCCATCACCGATAAGACCAGGGCCATCCTGCCGGTTCACCTGTTCGGTCAGTCGGCCGACCTGGAACCGATCGCCGCCCTCTGTAAAAAATACAATCTGAAGCTTATTGAAGACTGCGCCCAGTCCTTCGGTGCCGATTACGGGGGAAGGAAATCGGGAGCCTATGGCGATCTGGGCTGTTTTTCCTTCTTTCCCAGCAAGAACCTCGGTTGCTACGGCGATGGCGGCATGGTGATCACCAATGACGATGATTTCGCCCGCGAAGTCAATGTCCTTCGAAATCACGGCAGCCGGCAGCGTTACCACCATTCGACGATTGGCTACAATAGCCGGCTGGATGAACTGCAGGCCGTGGTGTTGCGGGCGAAGCTGCCGCTTCTCGACGGTTATAACCAGGGGCGGCGCAAGAATGCTCATCTTTACACCGAGAGATTGAAGGGGAGCCCGATTGTGCCACCGGTCGAAGACGGCAAAGGATTGCATGTCTATCACCAATACACCGTGCTCAGCCCGGTGCGTGACCAGTTGCATCAGGCGCTCACAGCCGCCGGCATTGCCTCGGCGGTCTACTACCCGATCCCCCTGCACCAGCAGGACGTCTACCGGGACGCCTACGCCAGTTGCCGCTTGCCGGTCACCGAAGCCGTTTCTGCCCAAGTCTTGTCTCTGCCCATGTATCCCGAATTGGCCGAGGAGCAGGTCCATCGCGTCTGCGATGTTCTGCTTGAGACGGTGAAGTAATCGACGTGTTTTCCGGCGAAAAAAGAAGAAAAGCACTGATCGTCACCGGCGAGGCTTCAGGGGATCTGCACGGCGCCAACCTGATCGAAGCGGCCAGGAAAATTGATCCCGAATTGAATTTTTTCGGCGTAGGCGGCAGTCGCATGCAGTCTGCCGGCTGCGAAATCCTGATTCCCGGCGATACCATTTCGGTGATGGGGCTGATCGAGGTCGTCGGGCACTTCCCGGTGATTTATCGCGCCTTCCAGACCCTGAAAAGCATTCTGCAGGGGGCGGATCGCCCTGACGTGCTGATCTGTATCGATTTCCCTGATTTCAATCTGCGCCTGGCAAAAGAAGCCAAAAGGGTGGGCATACCCGTTTTGTATTACGTCAGTCCCCAGGTTTGGGCCTGGCGTCGCGGTCGGGTAAAGAAAATTGCCCGCGTCGTAGACCGCCTTGCCGCAATCCTCCCCTTTGAACCCGAATTCTATCGTGGTCTCGACATCGAAGTGGAGTACGTCGGCAACCCCTTACTCGATGAGGCTGTGGTCGAGCAGTCACGTGAAACTCTGCGCAATAAATATGAAGTAGCAGGGGCCGGCCCGGTCATCGGACTTTTTCCGGGCAGCCGCCGCAACGAGCTTCGCTATAATTTCGATACCATACTCTGGACGGCAGAACTGGTTTTGAGGGAAGAGCCGCAGGCCCGTTTTCTGTTGCCGGTCGCTTCCTCGCTCTGCCTCAAGACCTTTGAAGACAGGTTGTCGGGTTCGGGACTTCCTGTTGTGCCGGTTGAGGACAGCATCTACGACGTGGCCAATGCCTGTGACGCGGTGCTCTGCGTTTCCGGCACGGTCACCCTGCAGACTGCCTTAGTGGGCACGCCGATGGCGATCCTGTATAAAATGGCGCCGTTGACCTACGAAATCGGTCGCCGCCTGGTCCGGGTTCCGTTTATCGGACTGGTCAATATCGTAGCCGGCGAAGGGGTTGTCAAAGAGTTCGTTCAGCATGAGGCCAGCGAGGAAAACCTGTCCAGGGAGCTGCTCCGTATGGTCAGGGATTCGGAGTACGCCAGCGGGATTCGCGCAAAGCTGTCCCGGGTCAGGGAGAAAATGGGAGAACCGGGGTGTTCATCCCGGGTGGCCGAGATGGCCTCCGAGATGAGCCGGGGGATTGTTCGCAGAGGACGTTGCTTTTAGATGAAAAAAAATAATATTCGTGTATATAGCAGGCTGCTTCAATATTCCCGTCCTTACCTCTGGCGCATTATTCTTGCCATAGTCGCGTCCCTGGGCGTTGCCGGTTCAGATGTTACCCTGGCTAAGCTGGTGGAGCCTTTTATTGATAAAGTAATTGCAGCAAAGGATTATTCCCTTGTAAATCTGGCGCCTTTTATTGTCGTCGGTTTGGCTGTTGTTAAGGGCATGTCCCGATATGTTCAAGAATATTTTATCAAAACTGCCGGTTTGCTGATCGTGCAGGATATCCGCAACGATCTTTATTCGCATTCTTTGTCTTTATCGCTGGGGTTTTTCTCACGTTCTTCCACTGGCACACTGATGTCCTGTGTTCTTAATGACGTCGGGATGTTGCAGCGGTCGGCTGCCGATGTTCTGGTCGAAATTATTCGAGAAGGGGCTACGCTGATTGGTCTTGCCGCCCTGGCTTTTTATCAGGACTGGCAGCTGGCTTTACTTGCTTTTTCCGTGTTACCCCTGTCAATTCTTCCTGCGGCTGTCATTGGTCGGCGTATCAAGGACAATACCCGTCTTAGCCAGGGGTCTTTAGGGAATCTCACCGGGGTTTTGCAGGAGAGCTTTTCCGGCGTCAAGGTGATCAAAGCTTTTGGCAGTGAGGGGGTTGAAAAGAAAAGATTTTTTGATGAAAATTTGCGTTTTTACCGTTTCATGCGGAAGGCTTTGAAATACGATTCTGCCTCCGCTCCGGTTATTGAGGTGTTGGCTTCGCTTGGCGTTGCTGCGGTGGTTTGGTATGGTCTTCATCACGTATTGTCAGGGCAAACCACGCAGGGCGAATTGCTCTCTTTTGTTGCGGCAATCGGAATGATGTATGGTCCACTGAAAAAACTTACCAAAATTAATAACAACGTTCAGCGCGCGGTCGGCGCTGCGGAACGCGTCTTTGAGATACTTGATGAAAAAGCCGATATTGTTGATGCCCCAGATGCCATAGATTTAGACCGAGTCAAAGGGGCGGTGGTCTTTGAAAATGTCGATTTCAGGTATGATAGCGATCCTGTCCTGGAAAATTTTTCAATAAATGCTTCCCCCGGTGAAATAGTCGCAATTGTTGGACCGAGTGGTGCGGGGAAATCGACCCTGGTAGGTCTTCTGGCACGTTTCTATGATCCTTCTGCCGGAAAGATTTATATAGATGGTGTCGATTTGCGGCTGATTGCACAGAAATGCCTTAAGTCGAACATCGCTTATGTAGATCAGGAAACTTTCTTGTTTAATAGGTCGATTGCAGAAAATATTCGATATGGCAAACCTGATGCGACAGATGCAGAGGTCGCGCAGGCCGCTAAACTCGCTTTTGCTGACGAGTTTATCGGCCAGACGGCCAACGGTTATGAAACGGAAATTGGTGATCGCGGGGCGCGACTTTCAGGCGGCCAGCGTCAAAGACTTTGTATTGCCAGAGCATTATTGAAGAATGCTCCGTTGTTAATTCTGGACGAGGCGACAAGTGCCCTGGATACTGAAAGTGAAGCCATGGTTCAAAAGGCGCTTCTTAACTTGATGGAAAACCGCACTACTTTTGTTATTGCGCATCGATTGTCGACCATCATGCACGCGGATAAAATCGTGGTGATGGCTGAAGGCCTGATTCGACAGGTTGGAACGCATAATGATCTTCTGAAGCAAGGTGGTCTTTACAAGCGCCTGTACGATATGCAGTTTCAGGATTAACGCGGTACTTCTAGTGGATATTCGAGATAAATCATTGTTTAAACGTGTTGGCGACTGGTTGCTGCTGAATACTGCCCCGCTTCTGGCATCCTGGGTCATACGCCTGCTGCGCCACCTGATACGGATCGAATTTGTCGGCGAGGAACATCCCCGTTCGCTGTGGCAGCAGGGCGAGGCCGTGATTATTGCATTCTGGCATGACCAGTTGCTGCTCATGGTCCAGGGATATCGCGGGCCCGGTGCAAAGATTCTCATCAGCGCTTCCAAGGATGGCGAACTTATCGCCCGCACCATGAAGCATTTCGGCCAGGGGGCCGTACGCGGCTCGTCCAATCGAGGCGGACGGCAGGCATTCAAGGCACTGCTGGAACTGACCCGGGAACCGTTTGACCTGGTGATTACCCCGGATGGCCCCAAGGGCCCCCGGCATGAAGTCAAAGAAGGCGTTGTTCAACTCGCCCGCATATCAGGTCGCCCGGTTATTCCGATGGCTTTCGCGGTGAGCAGGGGCCACCGGTTTGCCTCATGGGACCGGTTTCTGCTTCCGTATCCCGGCAGTCGCGGTGTATATTCATTTGGCGCTCCTGTGGTATTCAGTAAAGACGAAACGCCCGAAGCGTTTCGTGCGCGCCTGCAGTCGGCACTAGATGATAATGATCGACGGGCACGCGCCCGCTTGGAGGAATACGGTGTATCTGCTGTATGACCTGGTGCTTCTGGCATCCGCATGTTTTCTGATCCCTTACTACCTGTTCCGGGGCCTCCGTCAGGGTAAGGTACGGCGTGGCATTCGCGAACGGCTGGGCTTTTATACCGCCGGGCAGCTCGCCGCTGTATCTGGTAAAAAAGTACTCTGGATTCA